>DATMLR010000516.1:0-6972 GCA_035570015.1 Puia sp. | reverse complement strand
CCTGGTAAGCCGCGTCGATGCAGGCATGCCCTTTGTAAAGCCCCGTCTTTCGGCTCAGCGGGCGACTGATCCAGTCAGAGAGGCGGAAGCTCTCTTCCATGAGGGCGAGGTCTGCGGTGTCTTCCTCCAGAAAGCGGTAGTTCTGGACGGTCTTTTTCCAGATCAGGAAGGCGTCGCCGGTAACGGAATCGGTAGCCTGGTATTCCCACCGGACCATGCCGTCCGTCGCGGACAGATCTTTATCCTGGCGTGGCATTCCAGGCAGCCGGATGGAGAAGCCGCCCCGGGCGGGAGAGAAATCGGTCCAGCCGGCGGGCATGTTGCTCCGGATGCGGACGGAATTAAAGAACTGGTCAGATTCGGAGCCATCGACATAATTGTTGTTGCCGCTCATTTTGAATACCCAGATCTCGTAAGGGGTAACAAGGATATTGTAGCGCTGCAGGTCGCCCCGGCGCGTGCGGCTTGTGATGTCGTACCCTTTGTAGCCGCAGCGGGTGATCTCTGTCTTCTTCTGGATCTTGCCGGGGATGTTCTCATACAGGAGGCTGTCGATCTTCCGAAGGAGGACGTCATCCTTTTCACCAATAAAGCTGCTGTGGGTGTTGACCCGGCCGATCATATAATACGCGCCGTTGCTCATGTCCGCATATTGCCAGGAGTCGTCGATGCCGTGGCTTTCCGGGCGGCGGTGGGGGACGCCGGGCACACTTACGGAGAAGGCCCCGTCATCTGCAGTAAAGGTGGAGAAAGAGACGGGGACCTTGATCTTGTCGATATCGTCACGGCGCGGAGCGTCGCGGTCAGGCATGACGACCGGCCGGAGCGTATAGCCTTTCTTGCGGAGCAGTTCGATGACGCCGCGCCGTCCGGGCAAATGGGCCGCCCCTACCCCTACAAAAAGGGAATGTCGCCGGACAATGCTGTCGATAGAAGCCGCCTGGATCTCGTTGCGCCGATATAGAAATTTCTCCATATATGCTTCGGAGGGCTCCATCAGCTTCTCCAGGGAGTCGAGAAGATCCAGATCGCCCTGGCGGTAAGCTTCCTGTGTTTTCCTTTCGATATCAAAAGCGGATTCGCCCTCCATGTCGGGGGCTTTCTTTTTGCGGTCTTTCATCATATCCTGGGTGGCTTCCATGACGAGGCGCTCGGTCTGGAAGTAGTTCTCCACGCCGGTAGCCTGTTTGCCCAGTTTCCGTCCGGTCTGGTAGATATAAAGGTCGAGATAGGTATCTTCTTCAAAGTCTGCGCGGGTGCGGTAGGTGCGGTAAAGCAAGCCGTTGATGATGGTTGGCTCGTCGCTCAGGGCGGACTTGAGCCGGTCGTCGTATCGTTCCAATTGGAAGGACTTCTCGTTGACATAGTCGTTAGGAGAGCCCTGGGTATAGAACCGGAGGTTGGATTCCATGTTCTCGAAGCGGAAAAGCTGGTCCTGCCACAGCTGAGGGTCCAGCTCGAGCGCGACAATATCGGAGCTTTTGATGTCGAGGTAAAAAGAATCGCTGAGATGAAAGACCAGCTTGCTGCTAACGTGCATCGTCCCAAAAAGATATGAGGGCCTGGTCAAGCCATTGCCGGTGATCTCCCACAAAAGGGCGGGGTACTTCTTTTCGGGTTTCTCCTGGGCTTTCGGGGTTGAGACAAAGAAGCAGAATATAGCTCCCAGCACACAATACCTAATCGGGGTAGATCTCATTAGTTACAAGTTGCATAAAAGACGGGATTTCGGGAAAATTATTTTGTCAGCGGGGAGTAAAAGTCGGCGAATAGGGGTGCGAGGCAGGGTGCTCAATAACGGCGGGGGAGTGAAAATTTATTTGGAATCAGGGCGTTTATACGCTACCTTTGCACGCTTGAAAAATGATATCAAATCGGGTGCCGTAAGACCTGGTTTGTACCGGATCCCGTCCGATCTATCTTACCATCCCTCTCTGGTATCATGTGTGTCTGTTGGACATTTGTGTCTGTTGAACATTAAAAAAAATCATTATTCCATATGAAGCTCTCCCAGTTCAAGTTTGATCTGCCATTAAACCTTATTGCCCAGCACCCTGCGAAAAAACGAGAAGACAGCCGGATGATGGTGGTCCACCGCAAGACCGGGTTGATCGAGAACAAGCATTTCCGGGATATCCTGGAATATTTTGACGATAAGGACGTATTTGTGGTCAACAACACAAAGGTTTTCCCCGCGCGGATGTATGGAAGGAAGGAGAAGACGGGGGCAAAGATCGAAGTATTCCTGCTCCGGGAGTTGAACAAGCCGAACCGGCTTTGGGATGTCATCGTTGACCCGGCACGTAAGATTCGTGTGGGGAACAAGCTCTACTTCGGCGACAATGACGAGCTGGTCGCGGAAGTAATCGACAATACAACCAGCCGGGGGCGGACGATCCGTTTCCTGTGGGACGGCAACGACGATGAGTTCCGGGAGATGCTGGAGGTCCTTGGCGAGACGCCGCTGCCTAAGTATATCAAGCGCAAGCCGGATGACGAAGATAAAGAGCGGTATCAAACGGTCTATGCCAAGCATGAGGGGGCGGTTGCTGCGCCGACGGCGGGGCTGCATTTCAGCAAAGAGCTGATCAAGCGGTTGGAGATCAAGGGGGTCCGGTTCGCGGAGATCACGTTGCATACGGGCCTCGGGACGTTCCGGCCGATCGAGGTGGAAGATCTGAGCAAGCACAAAATGGATGCGGAGTATTACCGGATCGAGGAGGACGCCTGTAAGATCGTCAATAAGGCGCGGTTGGGTGGCCATCGGATCTGTTCCATCGGTACAACAACGATGCGCGCGATCGAATCTTCCTTTACGGCCGAGAAGCTGTTGAAGCCGTCGGAGGGCTGGACGAATACTTTTGTGCATCCGCCCTATCAGTTCAATATCGCGGATGCGCTGGTCACGAATTTCCATCTGCCCAAAACGAGCCTTCTGATCATGGTCTGCGCGTTTGCGGGATATGATCTGGCGATGGAAGCGTATAAAAAGGCGATCAAGGATAAGTATAGATTCTTCAGTTATGGAGACGCGATGCTGATCTTATGAGAATAAGTACATTACTACTCCTTCTATTTGCAGTCGTTATGGTAGACGCGCAGCAGGTATTGCCGTTATATGGCAACCAACCCATTCCAAATCTAAAGTCCGGGCCTGACCGGGAGTCGGTCGATACGTCGGTCAACCCCGTCCGCTATTCCTACAGCCTGGTCAGCCGGCCGACCCTGCAGGTCTTTCTGCCGGCGCCGGGAATCGCCACCGGTACGGCGGTCGTGGTCTGTCCGGGGGGCGGTTATCTACATCTGGCCTTTACGCATGAGGGGACGGATGTTGCCCGGATGCTGAATGATTTGGGGATCGCCGCGTTTGTGCTGAAATACCGTCTGCCGAATGATGAGACGATGATCGACAAGACGATCGGACCGTTGCAGGATGCGCAGCGGGCGATCCAACTGGTGCGGGAGCATGCGGCGGACTGGGGTGTCAACCCGGCGCGGGTGGGTATCATGGGCTTCTCGGCCGGCGGACATCTGGCGTCCACGGCGGGCACACATTTCAATCAGGTAGTGATCGAGAATCCTTCGAATATTTCGCTTCGGCCCGACTTTATGGTCCTCCTCTACCCGGTGATCAGTTTTCAGGACAGCATCGGGCATCGGGGTTCGAGGGATAACCTGATCGGCCTGCATCCGGATGCGGCGATGATCCGAAAATATTCTAATGAATTGCAGGTGACGGCACGGACGCCGCCGACTTTCCTGGTGCATGCCGGTGATGACAAAACAGTCCCGGTGGCAAACAGTCTTCACTTTTATGAGGCCCTGCAGGCCAATGGCGTTCCGGCGGAGATGCATATCTATCCACATGGTGGGCATGGGTTCGGGATGAACAACCCGACGACGACAGACCGCTGGACGGATAGGTTGCGGAGCTGGTTGGTGGACGGCGGGTGGATACATTAGTCAGGCGGCGTATAGTCGCTGGGGAGGAGATTGGCGACGGTTTGGGTCTTTACCCAGGCTCCTTTTGTTATTACGGTCTGCGGCGGAAAATAACTGCCTTCCTCATCAATCTGCAGGGATACCGGATAGACCAATTTCAACGTGGAACTGGCAGCTACGATACCCAGCTTAGCGTTTCTATAGGTGACTATAAAGTCGCCGGTAAATGTAAAAGAACGGGTCTGGTCGGGATTGATGGTCACGAGGCTGTCGTAGTTGAATAAAGTTTTGATGTAGTAGTCGGGTTGACGAAGTACTTTCCGGTAGTGGAAGGGGGTATCCCCCGGAATGCTCCCACGTCTGACGGCCTCCTGTTTATAGATCGCGTTTATCCGCTCTTTCTCTTTGTTCGGCACTTTTACCTCATGCGCGATAATAAATCCTTCCTCCCGGAGCCGGCCGCTGTATAAGCTTCGGATAAAGTGTCGCATGGAGCCCAGATAAGCACGGCGTCTGTTCGCCAACCAATCCTGCTGCTGTAGACTGTCGACGGGGGTCATTTCCTGGAAAAAGAGGAAGCCGTGATAACCGAAATCTTCCGTGGGAAGGTCATAGCTGAACGCCTCGAGGCGATATTCCATCTTGTAGCCGAGCGCCTTGTTGACGATGATGATCGGTTCGGTCGCACTGACGACGAGCTTCCTTTCGTTCCCATCAAAATGAAACCTCAGCGCATTCTTATTCTCAATCGTACACATGGATGCATTTCCGTTGGTTCCGATGAACGTATCCCAGAAGATCTTGCCCCACTTTTTCCAGCTGTTTTCATTGCCGGGTTCGACGGTGACCGCAGCCAATTCGGTTGAGCGGGTTTGGAGGGTTACATTCAGCGTGGATGGAAGGGCACGCGTGTCGATGGTAGTCTGGAAGGTCGTGTACCCGACGGCCGAGATGATGAGCTGATAGCTGCCAGACAGGATGCCGGTAAGGAGGAAGGCGCCATCGTCATGGGTAGTAGTTCCTTTGGAGGTGCCGTTCAGAAAAACGCTGACGGCGGCAATGGGTTTACCGGTCGCGGCGTCTGTAACCGATCCGGACAGGGCGTAGGTCTGGGGTTGCGCGGAGAGGGCCCGGGCGATCAGGAGGAAGAAAAAGGTGATGTATCTCATGGAGGATAATAGTCGCGTGGGACAAGGTTAGCGATTTTTTCAGTTTTTGCCCATTCTCCTTTGGACAGCAGCGTTTCCTGCGGATAATAGGCGCCGTTCTCTTCGACCTCAATAGGTGTGGGGTACATCAGCTCCATAGATGATTCCGTATAAGCGATCCCGAGGTGGCCGTTGCCGTAAATGACGGTGAAATCGCCGGTGAAATCAAACTTGCGCGTCAGGTCGGGGTTGACGGTAACGAGGTTGTCATAGCTTTTCACCTTTTGCACGTAATAATCCGGTTCGCGGAGGACTTCCCAGTAGTGATGCAGGGTGTCGATGGGAATGCTGTCCGTCGGGGAGACGTTGGGGACGTAGACGCCCCTGACGCGCTCTTTTTCGATATTGGGCACATGGATCTCGTGTTGGATGATGAACCCGTCCTGTTGCAGGTGACCCTGGTAGAGGCTTCGCATAAAGTGCATCATGGAGCCGAGATAGGCGATCATCCGGGCATGTTCCCACTTGCGCTGCCGGGTGCTGTCATCGGTCGGCAATTCGCGGAATAAGGGGTAGCCATAATAGGAGATAATATTCGATTCGAAATCGTAGGTGAAGGCTTCCAGGCGGTACTCGAGGTCATAGCCGAGGGCTTTGTTGATGATGATCAGCGGCTCGACAGCGGATACCGTGAGCTTCCTGCTCTTAAGATAGTAACGGAAACGCAGCACTTCTTTGTTCTTGATACTACAGAAAGAAGCGTTTTCGGTGGTGCCGATGAAATTATCCCAGAACAATTTGCCCCATTTCTTCCAGCCGTTCTTGAGATAGGGCTCGACCGTTACCGCGGCCAGTTCGGAAGCCTGGTTGTGGAGGATGATCTTCAAAGATGGGGGTAGGTGACGCGTAGTGATTTCCATCGCGATGGTTGCATAACCGATAGCCGAGACGATGAGCTGATATCTGCCGGGCGGAATGCCGGTCAGAATGAAGGTGCCGTCGTCATGAGTGACGGTCCCTTTGGAGGTACTGTTCAGGAAGACGCTGACGCCAGGAACGGGTTTGCCGGTGGCGGAGTCTCTAACCGATCCCGACAGCGTGGTGGCGGGCGATTGGGAGAGGAGATTCGTTACGGTCAGTAGGAGGAGGAGACTGATAACGATCTTTCTCATGCGACAAGGGTTTTATTCCAAACCAAAGAGCCCCTTATTGAGGAGCCGGAGTGTTTCCATCTTATGGGCGGAGGGTATCAGCAAGGACACGTTGTGCCGGCTGCCGCCGTAGCTGACCATCCGGATAGGGATGTTGTCGAGTGATTCGAACAGGCGGCTCAGAACGTGCGGCGTCTGAGCAATTTCGTTACCGACGATGGAGACGATCGTATGGTTGTCTTCGACTTCGATGGCGCCGAAGGGTTCCAGTTCGCGGACGAGGTTCTTCCATTCGGCAGCGTTTTCGATCGTGAGGGATACCGCCACTTCGGAGGTAGTGATCATGTCGATCGGGGTGCGGTATTTCTCGAAGATCTCGAATATTTTTCGCAGGAAGCCGTAGGCGAGGAGCATGCGGCTGCTGCGGATATTGATGGCGATGATCCCGTCTTTGGCGGCGACGGCCTTGACGCCGGTCGATCCGGCCTCTTCGGTGATGAGGGTGCCTTTGGCCGCGGGCTGCATGGTATTGAGCAGCTTGACCGGTACCTTATAGAACTGGGCGGGCCAGATGCTCGCGGGGTGGAGAATTTTGGCGCCGAAGTAGGCGAGCTCGGCGGCTTCCTCAAAGCTGAGCTGGTCGATGGCCACCGTCTTTTTGACAACGCGGGGGTCGTTGTTGTGCATGCCGTCGATATCGGTCCAGATCTCGCAGACTACGGCGTTGATCG
>DATMLR010000515.1:0-8303 GCA_035570015.1 Puia sp. | reverse complement strand
CAACGCCTCGCGATCGGGATGCGGGGTACCCGTTCCTTGCTGATCGGGGGTATAATTGATAAGGGTCGGTTCGGCCAGTGATTCCATGAAGACCTCTTTGAGTTTGGGCAGGTCGTCTGCGGAGTTGATGCCGAAATAGTCCATAAAGGTCTTGGAGGTCGTATAGACGAGGGGTTTGCCGGGCATCTCTTCGTTGCGGCCGGAGATGACGATGAGCTCTTTCTCGAGCAGTTTTTGGATACTGTAGTCGCTGTTGACGCCGCGGATGGCTTCGATCTCGCCCTTGGTGATGGGCTGCTTGTAGGCGACAATGGCGAGGGTCTCGAGGGCGGCGTTGGAAAGCCGTTTGAGGTATTTCTCGCCGTTGAGCTGGGCGATGGTCTTGTGAAAGTCTTTTTTGGTGAGGAATTGCCAGCCGCCGCCGCTTTCCCGCACCTCGAAGGGATAAAATTCGGTGGCATATTTTTCGACGATGCCGTCGATGGCGGTCTGGATCTGTTCGAGCGTGAGCTTTTCTTCCATGAAGCCAAAAGCGTTATTGGTCAGCTCGGTGATCTCGATAGAGGTCAACGGCTTGTCGCTGGCAAAGATCAGCGCTTCGATATGTGGGATTATAGTTCCGATTTCCATTCCGTCTGTTTACCCTTGTAACGCGGCAGCTCCGCTTACGATTTCTGTCAATTCAGTGGTGATCGCGGCCTGGCGCGCGCGGTTGTATGACAGGCGGAGCGACTTGAGCAGTTCGTTGGCGTTGTCGCTGGCCTTGTCCATTGCGGTCATCCGGGCGCCATGTTCGGACGCATGGGCATCGAGCACGGCTTTATACAGTTGGGTGTTGAGGATCTTGGGCATGAGCTCGGCGATCAGCTCTTCCTTGCCGGGTTCGAAGATAAAGTCGGCTTTCACGTGGCCGGCCTTTTTCTCCACCCGGGGGATGGGCAGGAATTTTTCGGCGACAAAAGTTTGGGTGGCCGCATTCCTGAACTGACTGTAGACGATCTCAACGGCGTCGAATTCCCGGTTGGCGAATGCCTTGACCGCGGCCTGTGCGGCGCTTTGAACGTGCTCAAAGCTGAGCTGCAGAAAGATATCCTTATAGGTATCGGTGACCCTGTAATTGTTCTTAGCGAAATGTTCGTATCCTTTTTTACCCATTGACCAGATGGTGAGATTGGCTTTGGTGTATTGGGCGGAGTATTTTTCCCGGATGGTCGCTTTGGCGAGTTTAATCACGTTCGCGTTGTAGGCGCCGGCGAGGCCGCGGTCGCTCGTGATGACGATGAGGAGGACTTTCTCGACGGGGCGATCGACGGCGAGATTGAGGCCCAGGTCACCTTCGGAACTACTGACGATGTTGCTGAGGACTTCCTGGAGCTTCTGAGCATAGGGGCGCATCTGGATGATCGCATCCTGGGCGCGGCGAAGTTTGGCTGCGCTGACCATTTTCATGGCTTTGGTGATCTGCTGCGTGTTTTGGATGGATTTGATCCGGTTGCGTACCTCTTTCAGTTGTCCTGCCATAGCGTGCCTTTAAAATGGCTGCAAAAATAAAGTAAAATGGGAGAGAAGTCCGAAATATTGCGGACTTTTGTAACTCTAATTATGAAAAAGAAGTCTAACGATCGAAGAGGGACGCGGAGGCCAGGGAAAACGGGGGCGACCGGGATCATCAAAAAGACGGATACGGCTGAGCGGCCGGTGAGGACCGGGAAGACCGGGGCGACGGGGATCATCCGGGAGACGGGGGCAAACGGGATGTCATTCGAGGAGACCGGCTCAGGTAACAAATTGACAATAAGGAAGTTAAGCACGAATAGCAAGTCGGCGAAGGGCGGGGACAAGTCTTCGAAACGAGGGCGCAAACGCGTGCCGGTTATCCTGGTGACGAATGACGACGGGATCAATGCGCCGGGAATCCGGAACCTGGTGGAAGCTGTCAAAGGTTTGGGGAAAGTTGTTGTTGTGGCGCCGGACAAGCCGCAATCGGGGATGGGTCACGCCATTACGATCGGTAATCCTTTGCGGTTGAGCCCTATGCATCATCTCTTCGATGGGGTCGAGGCCTGGCAGTGCTCGGGTACGCCGGTGGATTGTGTAAAGCTGGCAGTGGATAAGGTGCTGCGGCGGAAGCCGGACCTCTGTCTGAGCGGGATCAATCACGGAGCGAACCATTCCATCAACGTGATTTATTCAGGGACGATGTCAGCGGCGGTGGAGGCTTCGATCGAGAGTATTCCGTCGGTAGGATTCTCGTTGCTGGATTATAGTGTGGAGGCGGATTTCACGGCGGCGCGGAAGTACGTTCGGATCATCGTAGAGCAGGTTCTGGCGCATCCCATGGATAAACATCTGATCCTCAACGTGAATTTTCCGGCCGTTCCGGAGAACCTGATCAAGGGAATCAAAGTGGCGCGGCAGGCGTATGCGAAGTATGAGGAGGATTTCATCGAGCGGAATGATCCGAATAAGAAGAAATATTATTGGCTGACGGGTAAATTTGTGAATTTTGATAAGGGTCGGGATACGGATGTCTGGGCGTTGGAACACAATTATGTCAGTGTGGTGCCTGTACAATTTGACATGACGAATTACGTTCTAAAAGGCAAACTCGAAAAAACGTGGAAATCGTGATATTCAAAAAGGACAATCTCCGGCTAGGACTGGTGCTGGGGTTGGTAGCGCCTATCGTTAGCCTGGCGATTTATTATTTTGTTCGGTTCTATCCGACGTATCCGGTTCATGAGTTCTTCTTCTTTTTGAGAACCAATAAGTCGCAGATCACAGCGATCTCCGTGCCGTGCCTGGTGGCGAATATTGCATTGTTTACGATTTATATCAACTCACACAAGGATAGTACGGCGAAGGGGATTTTCGCGGCGACTATTCTGTACGCCATTGCGGCGTTATTGTTTAAGCTGTTGCTTTAGGGGACGCCCGGAGGGATTGGATTTGTGTAGAAAGTTCTTTTGGAGCGTGGTGGTTCAAGCCTTATTTTTGCACTCCTTTTTGAAGGCGGGGCTGGTAGGCCAGATCGCCTTCGGCGGAGAAAGGTAGGGATTGCCGGAGGAAAGGAAGGATTGCCCCATAGTATAATGGTAGTACGACAGATTTTGGTTCTGTTTGTCGAGGTTCGAACCCTCGTGGGGCAACAAGTGACCGCTCAGCAAAGCTGAGCGGTATTTTTTTGGTCGGTAGCCTAAAGGAGCAAGTGAATTCCCGGTTCTTTCCAACTGCTAATTTAGTAGGAGTATACCGCTTCCCAAGTGGGTGAAAAACGGGCATTGGGGAAGATAACATACCCCGTGAGCGGATCCACGTAAGATTCATTGGCAACGTCATCGATGTTCCAAATCGGGCTGCTGTTGGGGTGTATATATCTGTTATACGTACTAGCTGTAATGTACATGGTATCGCCCGGGTTAAAAAAAGAGGCAACATCGGATTGTTGAAACACCATTGTATAGTTTCCTAACCCGTCGGGAGTAAATATCTGACTATACGACTTAACGTAATTTGTAGGGCCGACGGCATTGCTCTTGCCGACCAGAAGTAAAAAGTTCTGATAATATTGCACATACTGCAGCGAAGAAGTATCCAGCTTAATAGTAACTTCGATGTAGGCGCCATACAACTCCACAACAGACATGCTGTCTATGGCTGTTTTCACCGGTATCTGAACCAGATCAACTTCAGGAACTTCAGTCGGTATCGCGCCTCCGCCAAAATGCGATATTCCATATCGGTTTACGGTTCCGAAAGCAGCAAAAGCATACGTCAGATTATAGGTCCCGGTGGGGATGCCGTGAAACAGGTATTGACCGGAATCATTTGTCATGGCTGTCAGTTGAGTGGTACCACTGATCAAAGTAACCGTTATGCCGGATTGACTTGCAAGTTTGAAAGAGAATTCGTTATATAAATAAGCTGTTCCAGTGATCGTTCCCGTATCATGGTTCATTCCGGCAGCGCCAGCCGGGCCCGCCGGACCGGAATGACCAGCCTTATGTTGAGAACGCCATCTGGCACGGATTAATGCATAAGGAAGAAAAGGGTCAATTGGATATCGAGGTATCAAAGGAGGAGGAGTTTATCTATTTCAAGATCAGTGACAATGGAATCGGGCGAAAACAAGCTGCGGCGCTGTCCAGTAAATCTGCAACGACGTATAAGTCTATGGGCTTGCGGATTACGGCCGACAGAATTGCTATTTTACAAGGTGCAAACGGGATTGAATCGCCGGTAACCATCAATGATCTTGCAAACCCGGAAGGTATTGCCTCCGGTACTGAAGTCACCATCAAAATCCCGGCTATTTATGATTAAAGCCATTCTTGTAGACGATGAAGTTCACTGCCTTGATACATTGAACATGCTGCTGAGCGACTACTGTCCGGAAGTGCAGGTACTGGATAAATGCATGTCCGGTAAAAGAGCATTGGAGGCGATTGAAAAAATAAAACCTGAGCTTTTGTTCCTGGATATAGAAATGCCTGTCATGAATGGTTTTGAGCTGTTGGAACATTATAAACAAATTCCATTTTCGATCATATTCACCACCAGCTACGATCAATATGCTATTAAGGCCATCCGGTTCAGTGCGCTGGATTATTTGTTAAAGCCAATTGATCCAAAAGAGCTGATCACAGCGGTTGAAAAAAGCAGGTTACAAAAAGCGCAGCCATCCGACGAGCAGTTCCGCATGTTGATCGGCCATTTAAGGCATAAGGATAGCGTTTTTTCGAAAATTGCTGTCCCTACAGCTGAGGGGTTTGAATTAATCCCTGCCGATCAGCTGGTTCGCTGTGAAGCAGACGACAACTATACGCATCTTTATCTCAAGAATAAGACCCGGATCATTGCCTGCCGCACGCTAAAGGAAATGGAAGAACAGCTGTGTGACCTTAGTTCCTTCCTTCGCGTACATCACTCGTATCTCGTTAACCTGAATGAAGTTTCGAAATATATCCGCGGCGAAGGCGGCTATCTGATCATGAACGATGGGTCCACGGTAAATGTGTCCAGGAGCCGAAAAGAAATATTGCTTAAGAAATTTCAGCCAGCAAAAGGCCCCCTTTAGTTCCCGTTCTCCAGCTTAAACCGGACCGGCACGCGGAGTTGCGATTTTATCTTCTTCCCGTCCTTTTCCGCGGGGACGAACTCGAAAGGATACAGCTTTACTATCCGTAGGGCTTCAGCATCAAGAGATGGAGCGGCAGACTTGGCGATCCCAAAGTCGGTTATTGCTCCAGTCTCATCAACAGTGACGCTTATTACGACATCGCCCATTATGTTTTTATTTACTGCTTCGTCCGGGTAGCGCAGGGTTCGGTTCAAAAAAATCAGCTATTCGCCACTACCGCTGAGTACAACAAGGGGTTTGTCGGGTTGCGTGTTGACCCAGGCGCCTGAGTCGGAGGGATAATAGCAGGCGGAAGGGTCGGAGAAGGGTTGAACCGGGTGTTGAGCCGTTGCTTTATTGGTGGTAAAATCATAGCTCCATTCCGGCTCGCCCTGATATCCGAAAAACTCCCATTGCCCGGTCCTCTGTCCTTTTGCATACCACCTTCTGGACATAAGCTTGAGCCACGCGCCGTAGGATTCCCAGACACTGTCTTTTTGACCGTGATCGTAGTGACCAGTTAGAATTATTTTGCCACCACGCAACATTTGATATTGGCCGTCTTTGATTGTTGCGTCTTCCTTCAGCACATCATAGACCTCTCCGGTCTTTGCATTTTTGGGCCCGGAGGTGTGGGTAATCTGTTCTCGTTCCTGCGCCGAGACGTTGGCGTAAGGCAGGATAAAAAGCAACAGAATGACAGGCAAAGGTTACCGCATAATGGTTGGGTTTATTTGGATAAAACTGAAATAAATTCTATTTGTGTTGTCTGAATAACCACTCCATCATCAGGGGATCACTGTAGGCTCCCAGCCAGGAAAAATGGCCGACTTCGGGATATTGCGTAAAGCCGGGATGCGCGCCGGCATTTGTCAGGGCCTCCAGCATGGCAAGTCCATTCAAAGGGTTGACCGCGGGGTCCTCTGCGCCGAGGTAGATCCACATTGGGATGCTGGCGATCGACCTCACGCGGGATGTGTCGCCGGCGCCGCAGACCGGTACTGCCGCGGCGAACAGGTGCGGATATCGCTCGAGCGCGTCGTAGGTGCCATACCCGCCCATCGATAACCCCGTAATATATATCCGGTTGGTATCTACCGGCATCGTCGCCGCCAACTGGCGGATAAGCCCGATCAGTAAGTGCATCGGTTTGCTTGGCTCGGCATTCAGCGTCATACCTTTCCGGTCCTTGTCGGGTGTCACGCTGCTCCAGGATTGGCGCTCGGGACACTGGGGCGCGATCACTATCGCCGGGTGCGCCATCATATTCTGGTCGGTCGCGAAATTCATCACGCCCCACTTCAACTGTGCGTCATTGTCGCTACCTCTTTCCCCGGAGCCATGCAGAAAGATGACTAACGGGTATTTTCGCTGCCGGTTGGCGTCGGGAAACAATTGGCGATAATAAAGCGTATCGCCTTGTTCAACATATTTCTCCCGGCTGAACCGCGAGGGCTGGGCTTGCGCCAAGGCAGCCGCCATGATGAATGCGAGGAAAGCGAGCAATGTTTTCATACTATTTAATTTAATGATTAAGATCGAGGTTACCCCCTGGAAGCAACATTCCTACCGATTTCTTGTCGAATATATAGAAAAATATTTGGAGGTTACGATTTAAATCGTACCTTCAACATACGATAGCAATCGTATCTTACAAATGGCAAAGAAATCAAAACAAAGCAAATCAGGGCAGGCGGCACAAGCCAAGGCGGGGCAGGCTATCCCGGCGAAAGGCGAACAAGCCATGCCGATAAAGAGTGAACAGCCTGTTCCTACCAAAGGTGAGTTGGAAGTGCTCAAAATTTTGTGGAAAAGCGGTCCGTCCAGCGTCAGATATGTGCACGACATCCTGAGCACCAGCGTCAAAAATGTCCGATATACGTCGACGCTGAAGACGATGCAGGTCATGACCGAACGGGGGATGCTGACCAGGGATGAGACCCAAATGACCCATGTCTATTATCCGCTGCTGGAAGAAGAAAAGACGATGGGATCGATCCTGGACCGTTTTGTCGATTCGGTATATGACGGCTCCATCAGCAACCTGCTAGTCACCTTTATGAATAACAACAAATCATCGGTGGAGGAATTGAATAAAGTAAAGGAATTGCTGAAGAAACTGGATAAGGACAAATAATCCGAAAAAATCATCCGTTATGCACCTCCTGTCAATCAACGAGATGTTTGCCAATCGCGCTGTTACGGCGATTTGCTGGACCCTGTTCCATTCTCTTTGGCAAGGGCTGATCGTCGCACTTCTGGCGGCGCTCATCGTGGTCCGGACAAAGCGGGCCCGCCCGACGCTCCGTTACCAGTTGCTGACGACATTGTTCTTCCTTTCGGTCTTTCTTTTCGCCGCTACGCTCCTATACGAGCTGCAACATTCCGGTATGACCACGGGCGGCGGGTCGACAATCGGCGGGAAAATCATAATACTGCATCAAAATATTGCTCATCCTGTGACCCTTGGCACCGGCGCGGAGCCATTACTTATTCAGACCGTCAGCGAACTGCTTACCCGAAATTCTTCCCTGATCGTTGCTATATGGCTGGTTATTCTGAGTGTGAGAACGGCCCGAATGCTTTTCGTATTGGGGTACACCCGGCATATTGTCCGACACAGGAGCCATGAGCCGTCCCTTTACTGGAAACGGCGGATAACCGGGCTTTGTCATCAGTTGGGGATTACCAAATCTGTTACCCTGCTGGAGTCGAAGGCAGCAAAGCTACCGATCGTTTTCGGCCAATTGAAGCCCGTCATCCTTTTGCCAGTGGGCCTTTTGACGCAGCTTGCCCCGGAACAGGTGGAGGCAATCCTACTCCATGAGCTGGCGCATATCCGCAGGAGCGATTATTTAGTTAATCTCGTGCAGAACGTTATTGAGACATTGTTCTTCTTCAACCCCGCACTGCTATGGCTTTCCTCCCTGATCAGGGACGAAAGGGAGAACTGCTGCGATGATGTGGCTATCGACCAGCTAAAGAACAAAAAACAATACGTAGAGTCGTTGGTCAGCTTCAGGGAGCGGTCCCTCTACAGCAGTTCTCTGTCGGCAGTAGGTTTTGCCGGAAGAAAGAATAGCTTCCTCAACCGGATCAGGCGAATAGTAGAAAATAAAAACTACACGCTTAGTCCATTTGAAAAAGGCTCTTTGGCCTGTTCTTCCGTTGTCGCCGCTTCGCT
>DATMLR010000514.1:0-13399 GCA_035570015.1 Puia sp. | reverse complement strand
CGACGACATCTTCAGCCTTCTCCCATTCGAATCTCTCCCCGCCGATGAAGCCTCAACCCCGCTCATTGAGACCAGGACGATCAGCTACCAGCTTTCGGCAAAACTGCTGCGTCATACCTGGTCAACAGCGCGGCCATCCTTCCTGTATCGCGTACTTTCCTTTGCACCTTTCGCGGACAACGGCGAGTGGGTCGACGCATCCCCTGCCCGCTTCATGGATCGCCTGCCTTCTTCCGGCCGGGAGATTGCGGGGCTTCCGGGCGATCGCTTTCTTGGCCGTTCGGCCACCAAATCCCAGTTCCTCCGGGAGATCAATCATTTCCCGGTCATCCATTTGGCAACACACGCGATCGCGGGATCGGAGCAGCAGGCTTCACTGATCTGCTTTTATCCCCAGCACAAAGGCCCGGGTGAGGACGACCTCTTCCTGCCTGAATTATACGGCCTCAACCTCGACTCCACCGATCTGGTCATTCTTAGCACCTGCGAAAGCGGTAAAGGGGAAATTGTCGACAATGAAGGAGTCATGAGCCTCTCGAGAGGCTTCCTCTATGCCGGCTGCGCGAGCACCGTCAATAGTCTATGGAAGGCGGACGACCAGTCCACGGAGACCATTCTGCAGAAATTTCACTTCTACCTGGAAAAAGGATACAGCAAATCAGCCGCGCTCCGGCAGGCAAAACTGGATTATATCCATGGGGACGCCGTTTATACAACGCCCAATTACTGGGCGCATCTGATCCTGGTCGGTAATACGGATCCGATAACGATAGAAGAAAATAATAATGGATTGAAATGGGGATTGATTGCCGGGCTGTTCACACTTATCCCGCTGCTGATCGGATGGCGCGGTTTACGCCGCAAACCCCGACTACTTCATACGGAGGATCCCAAGGTCTAGCTTGCTCATCTGCATAACCCGCGAATGATAAACATGCCGCGGATCGGCTTTTATCTTATCGAACAGCTCGACGGCCCGGACAGACTGACCGGTTGCGAGATAGTTCATGGCCAGGTAATACTCGGCTTCATCCTCGAAATAAGGCTCGCCGGTTTGATTACATTGTATCAGCGCTTTGAGCAGGCTGATCGCCTCATAGTACTCCTTCTGTTGCATATGCGCCATCGCCGTGAGGAAATAATCTTTTTGTGTCTTGGTATGGGTGGCCTTGTAAGTACTGTATACAGCAGCCCAGTCCCCACTCCGGTATGCCTGCTCCAATGGATCGGAAACATCGGCGCCCCGGGTGACGCTTAGCTGATAAGCCGAATAATTATTTTCGAAGACAGCTTCAGGCCGCGTATTCGCGATCTTGATGACCGCAGTGCTGACGATTACCACCATCAGGATAGCAGCGATCTGTAATGCCGGCGACATCCGCCGCCGAATCACGGGAATTGCCGCGGGCGAAGCGGAAGACCGACGCGCGTCAACCATATCCGCCATTTTACCGATCGACAACAGTGCTGCCGGCGAAACATCCGGCGATGCCGCCGGTCTGTCATCAGCCTGTGCAAGCTCCAATTCACGCTGTTCCAGCTCAAACTTTATCCTGCCCTGGCGCACCTGTTCGGTGATCGCGTACAGCTGGACCGCATCGACTGCCAGTTTGAGGAGCTCCCACTCCCGTACTTCTTCGGTACCTGCGGAATAAGGCCCTTCAATCGGCGTTTCGCCCTTGAGCTGATCGAATTGATCGGTTAATGATTGGTGTTGTTCCGGTGTCATTTTACTTTGATTATTCCATTTAACGCGCGTATCGGTTCGATTCAACAATCTTGTGTTCAGGGAAAAAGCGGGAAAACGCGCAAACGGAGTGTTCATTTCAGGCTTAACGGACTTCAGGTTTAATTTCTTTACAAGGTTGATCTACTAAGTTGATCAATGGACATGGATTCAGAGGTAAGAAACTGACATGGATTTTAGCATTGCATTTCAAGGATTTGGACGCTTGGGAAATTCAAGGATTGGATTGGATTCAAAAAACAAGGGTTGATCAGGTTTTTCGTGGATGGATGGTTTTTCGTGGATTGGATCGATGGTTTTCATGGATCGGATGGATGGTTTTCATGGATGGGATCAATGTTTTTCACGGACGACTGGATGGTTTTGAAGGTTTTTTTCTAGGTTGGATTGGCGTTTTCCCGTCTTTTCAAAGATCTGCTTCTATACTTAGTAAAGACAAGGCTCCCTTTTGTAACCTGAAAATCCAATTATTTCACACTTTATTCTTAAATTATTGATTATCAATATATTAAGGCGTTATCCTTTTTAGCACGACCGGGTTATTCCGGATCAGATCGGAGAGTTCTTTCATACATTTATACTTCTTGTTCCGCGCCACTTGCTCTGACTCGTAGCCCATTTTCCGGACGATCTCCTCAAAAGGCAGGTTCTCATAATAGAATAAGGTCAGGACCTTCCGGCAGGACTCCCCCAAATGATTGATCAGCGACAGCAATTGCTCCCTCATTTCCCGCTTATTCAGGTTTTCTATCACATCGTTTTCTATATGTCCCCGACTGGTTTCGAATACCTTAGCCCGCTGATCCCCACTCTTTCTTCTTTTCAGCTCATTTAGCCAGATATTCCGGGCGACTGAGACGAGAAAGGTCTTGACGCTGGATTCGCCCCGGAATTTGCTTTTTCGCACCAGGTCGATGAATGTAACGACCGTCTCCTGGAAAATGTCCTCTCCGTCCTGCAGGCTGCCACCCATCGTCACCACATTAAAGCTGATCAGTTCCGCATACTGTCTGTAGATGTAAAAAATTATGTCGTTAAGATCGTTGGAAAGAATACCGGCTACAATAGCGTCGTCGGAGAAGTTCATAGTAGATAAAAATAACTAATTTCGATGATATGATGGAATTGACAAACTTGATCGAGCAGGGGACCCTAACCTACCTACCCCATATTTCTGTAGACTCGGCCATCTTCAGTTTTCATGACGGCCTGCTGAAAGTCCTGGTGCTGAGAATGAAAGACCAGACCCTGTATTCGCTCCCGGGCGGCTATGTAGGCCGGGAGGAGGACCTCGACGGCGCCGCCCAGCGCATCCTCCGTGAACGGACCGGCCTTGAAGCCATCTATCTCGAACAATGCGGTACTTTTGGCGACCACTGCCGCACCGGCGGCAAAAAAAGCAAAGACATCTTTTCAACCCTCGGTGTTGACCTCCCCACCGACTGCTGGATCATGCAGCGCTTTATAAGCGTAGGCTACTATGCCCTCGTCAATTATGCCGCCGCCCGGCCCGCACCAGGCCATTTCGATGCGGAATGCATCTGGTGCCCTGTCGACCAGTTGCCCGAGATGATCTTCGATCACCGCGAGATCGCCGGGAAGGCGCTCGAGACCCTGCGTCTTCTCCTCGACGTTAAAGTACCTCAGTCCAACTTGCTGCCTGAGACTTTTACAATGAACGAATTGCAGCAGCTCTATGAATCCATTCTCGGCAAACCGCTGCTCCGCTCCAATTTCCAGCGGAAAATGCTCAATATGGATATTCTTGAACGGCTCGACAAGAGGTTTGGCGGGGGCGCCCACAAAGCGCCGTTTCTCTATCGCTTCCTGAAGTCGTCGCCCGCATGATTTCCGGCGCCGCGATAAAAAAAACCGCCCCTTTTGGGGGCGGCGAAAATCGTTGTCAGGTTTCTCTACATTCAGGTCTTTTCCAGGATTTGGAATAATTTTTTTCGCAGGATACTTGGATTTTTTTGTTGGCTTTTCAGGAATTCAGGATGGGTTTTCTGGATGTTGGACTAGTTTTTGGTTTTCAAGGATTTTGGATCGGGCTTACAAATTTTGGATTCTTTTGGTTGTTCAGGATTGGATTGGATCTCTTTCGTTGCTGAAACAAAGATGGATTATTCCATACCCCCGGAGAAACTTTTTCGTCTAACCGTCCCTTTTACCCGACGAAAGAAGATTATACCCGACGAATACTTTTTAAATTCCCCTTAAAATTGCCATCATGAGAACCCGCTTCAGTTCTTTCTCCCGCCGCTTCTCGCGCTCCCGCTCCCCGTTCTGGCTCTGTCTCGTTCTGGGTGTCCTTTCCCTGACCGGGACGACGGCGCAAACCACCGAATTCGTTCGGCTGCCCTTCCTGCCCCGGCCGTTGTTCTGGGAAAATACACCACTTGAATTTCATTGGGATTCCACTCACCTCATCATCGAGTCCCGCGAAAAGACTGACATGTTCCGGGACCCGAATGTTACGTACAACACCGACAATGCGCCAAAACTCCTTTTTGTTGCAGACAGCAATTTTGTCCTCACCGCATCCATCCATCACATCTTCTTCAGCAAATGGGACGGCGGCGCCATCGTCCTAAAAGCCGACAGCCTCAATTGGATAAAATTTTGTTTTGAGAAAGACTATACGGGCCGGCATCGGGTCGTCAGTGTCGTCACCAAAGGAATCTCGGACGATTGCAACTCGGCCCCCGTCCCAGGCAATACGGTCTTCTATAAGGTCGCGAAAGCGGGAAACGTGATCACGCTGTACTATTCGGTGGAAGGCCGTCATTGGTTCCTGATCCGCCACCTCGTCTTCGACAGTCAAACCCCGTTGAAGGTCGGTTTTCTGGCGCAGTCGCCCACCGGAAAAAGCTGTACGGTAACATTCTCGAATATCCACTATTCGACGCGCAAGATCCGCGACCCTTATCTTGGTGAATAAGCACCTGCCAGGCGCGGTCTACGGAGATTTTACCGGACCAGCATCACCGTACCATTGTATAGCTTCTTCGATCCATCTGCAAATCTCATGCGGACCACATACACATAAACGCCTGAAGGCGCGGCGACACCATGGACCCGCCCATCCCACCCGGCATTGGCATCCCCCGGCGCCGCATCATTTACTCTAAATACGGCTACCCCCCAACGGTTAAAGACAGCAAAGTATTCAACGACACTGTTCACCGGACCGCCCAACACATACAGTCGATCATTGCGTCCATCCCCATTTGGCGTGAAAGCATTGGGGATGGCCAGCGGCGTATATACGTTCACCAGAACAGTAGCCGTATCGCCGCATCCTCCAGCCGCTTCGACCATCAGGGTGTAAAGCGTCGTCGCCGCAGGATCGGCAACCGGATCGGCGAGATGCGGATCGGAAAGCCCGGTGGCGGGCGTCCACTGCCAGGTCGACACATCCCCCGTGACAACCGGCGTCAGCGTGAGGCTTTGACCATAGGGGATCGTGAAGACCTGATCCCGCGCAATAACCGGCGGAACGCTCACAACGAGCGGAATGCTGTTGGACTTGGCCAGCCCGCACGCGTCGTCGCTGACGATCAGGCAGGTCACCACATCGCCCGTCGAAAAATTAACTCCGCCGAAGGTCGCGCTATCGTCACCCGTGGGATGTCCATTAAGCAACCATTCAAATACCGGCTGATTGGATCCATTTAAAACCGTTGCCGTGAACATCATCGTAGTCCCTTTACAAACCGTGTCCTTACTGGCCGAAATCGTCACCGATGCGGTGCCATGCGGATCGATGCTGAGGTCGATGACGTTGGAAGTGTCCATCACGAGACCGGCGCAGCCACCCTCCGCAGAGAGGATACAATACACCTTGTCCCCATTCGCAAATAGGTTGTAGGAATAGGTGGTGCTGTCTCCACCTGCCGGCACCCCGGTGACCATCCACTGATAGTCGGGATCAACCGCATTATTGACCGTCGCCATGAAACTGATCGGTGTGCACACCGGTGTGCTCGTCGCGCTCGCACTGATCTGGATCGATGGCAACGCGCTTTCCGGCGAATTGATATGGATCGTATCAGTATACGCTGAATAACCCTGAATATCCGTCACGATGGCATAGTAGGCGCCTGTATCCGTGGGACTAAAGACCGAATCGATCGAGCTCGTCCGGCGAAATTCAGCCACTCCCTTCAGCTTGCTGTCCAACATAAAAATATTACCCTTGACATCCATGATGATCGGATCATAACCCGATCCGCTAAGCGTTCCTGTCGAGGTGATGATCGATAGACCTGAAGTGGCCCCAGGCGCCCATTTATCAATTATGGTGACATTGGTGCCCGCTATGATCGTAGGGACATAAACCGTATCATCCGCATCTATCCAGAAATTGGCAAGGTATTTAAGAGGACTTGCCCGGCAATCATACGCGGTCACCGCTACGGGGGTGTTGGAACCCGGCGCCAGTCGCCGGACATTTCCTCCGGATATAAAAAAAAGGTTCCCGGACCGGTCCCGCCGAAATCCGAACCCAACCTCCAACCCACAAGCACTTGAGACATTTGCGTCGGTCATCAGCACGGTCCCGCTGGTTGCCCCCGGCGACCATTCGGTAATATAGGGCATCAGCGACAGAATGTAGAAATTGTGCAGGCAGTCCATCGTCATCCCGAAAGCCGGCCCATAGGTATAGATATGACCAAGCGGCTTTTTGAACAGGACCACGCTGTCGCCCCCGCCAGCCGGGTATTCCGTTATTAATGCCGGATATTGAGCATCGGCCATTCCGCTGTCGCCGCTCATCAGGTAGACATTTCCGGAGGCATCGACAAACATCGTGTTGGCAGGATTTTGTAAATAAGGACCCGCTATGGTCCGGGCACTATCGCTCAGCCCGGGCGTCCATTTGAGCACCTGTTGCATTCCGATATCAAGGATATACAAATTTCCCGCATCATCGCTGCCCAGGTCCCCGAAAGAGCTGTTTGGGTAACCGGTAGTTATCTGGAAATCAATTTGTTGTGACGCGATCGACTGGGTCCCCACCGCTGTTTTGACCGGCTGGCCATTTTGATACCAAACAATGTTCTGCAACGCATGGGTCGATGTGGCGATCAGCGAAGAGCCGACGCAGTAGTCCTTATTTGTATGGATTTTTGGCGAATAGCCACATTGGGCCACGCAGACCCGGCCCGCAGTGACCCCTAACAGGCAACAAAGGATTTGTAGAAATCTCCCCAACATCGACCCTTTTCTTCCTCCCAAGGTCCAAAAAACGAAGATTCAGTTGCCTATGTGCGCGCATATAAATTTTATAAAAAAAGACCGTCATAAGACGGTCCCCCGGCCGGCAATAGGAAAGGTTGGTTATGGTACAAATTCTGCATCGATCAGGCGGAACATTTCCATCCGCGTCAGGCCGCACAAATTGCTTATGATAACCAGATCCTTTATCGTGAACCCCTCCACATGAAGCAAGAGTTCATTGAATCGCTTGAGATTCTTTCCGAGATCCGCCGCCAAAACCGACTTGGGCAGATACAGGAAGATATCTGTAAATGATTTGATCCTTCCCTGGTCCAGCATAGGCTTAATGGTTGGATACCGATGGTCCCTATGTTCCATAAGCAAATAAACATTTTAATAAAACGCGAAACGGCACACCGTCAATTTTGTACTACTTAATCTGATTGATCCGTCAGCTTTTTGCTGATAAAAACTCCCTCATTTTGTCCTTCCGGGTCAACGGCCCCCGTGGGTTAGTCCGGACCACCGGATTCGCCTTTCCCATCCCGGAAGATAAAAATACTAAATATTTTAGTAACCTACAACAAAAAAAACCGCCCTGCACCTTGGGCGGTAAAAATGTTTTTTTTCAGGGTTCAACAAACGGAACGGTTTTAAAGGGGTTTGGATTATTGATTGTCTTTCAAAGGTTTGGATCGGATAAGTTGGACATTAATTGGTTTCACTTTCGGAACTGGATCTCTTTCGTTGCTGATACAAAGATGCGGAAAACCACATCCGGAACGAAAATTTTTCGTCCAACGATCGTATTTGCCCGACGAAAGTCGAAAATACCCGACGAACGGTGCGAAGACAATAAGTCAATATCTCCTTTATTTGACCTTACACCTCGAAGTATTTGACTTTACACCTCGAAGTACCCGATTTTCTTTCTCATTATTTGCATAGACAAATTAAAAGAAAGGTCGCCGAGTAACGCCTTCTCAATGATAGACTTAGAAAATCTATTTTTCATCATTTGCATAGACAAATTGAAAATCTTCCCGAGAGACGACCACCGGCGACGCCTTCAAATCCCCCTGCGTCCCCGACAATCACCCATCAATCCCCGGTTGGCTGAATCTCGATCGTCTCCACCATCAGCATTACTGTTTTCTGCGGGGCCCGGGTCCGATGGACGACCCCGTGCGGGACCGTTACCCCCTGGTTCGGATTTAGCTCGATCGTCCGGTCCTCCAGGTCCACGAACAACTGCCCACTCAGAACAAAGAAGAACTCATCGTCCTTATCATGCTTGTGCCAATGATACTCCCCTTCGACGATCCCCACGCGGACAACACTGTCGTTGACCTTTGTCAGCGTTTGATTGAACCATTTGTCGGTGCATTCCCGCACCATCTCGTTGATATCGATCGTCTGGAGCGCGTCGAACTTGATATCCAGTCGTGTTACATAAGGAAATACCTGTTCCATATTATAAATTATTTATTCGAAGATCTGGTTGCTCAGATGGCGGAATGCCTCCATGGCCCCCATATACTCGCAGGTCCGGGCCCCTGCCTTGTTCGCATTGGCAACGATCCGCTCCCATCGGGCCAGATCGCCGTTCGCCGGATGGCCCTCGCTCAGCTGGTAAAGGACCGCTCCTACGAACGCATCGCCCGCGCCTGTCGTATCAACCGGCTTCACGGGAATACTGGGCACATTCACGGTGTGATCACCCACTCGCAGCAGCGTACCGTCCTTGCCCAGCGTGATGGCAAACACAGCCTTCGTCTTCTCTTGGAATACGGCCGTCGCATCTTTCAATGTCGCACAGCCGGTAATCAGCAGCGCCTCTTCCGCACTGACTTTGAAGAAATGACAGCAGTCCAGGAAATTCCACGAATGATCGACGAAGGAACGGAGATCATCTTTGAAAAGCAGTTGCCGGTAATTGGGATCGAAGCTGATCAGGATATCCTGCCGCAAGCTTTTTTGCAGCAGCCCGTAATAAGCCGCCTGGAGCGGACGGGGCAGGAAGCCGGTCGCTGAACCGAAATGCACGATACCAATGGAGGAAAGATCAACCGCCTCAACCTCCTGCACCGTCAATTCTCCGTCCGCCCCGCGGTTGAAAACAAAATCTCGGTCGCCGTCTTCCATCAGGGAAACAAATGCAAACGTCGTAAAATGTGCATCGTCCACGGCCATCGAGCGCGTCGAGACTCCAAACGCCTCCATCACGCCGATCAATTGCCGCCCAAACGGATCGGCGCCAACTTTTGCGAGCAGCTCCACGGACCCACCCAACGCAGCAATCGCCGCTGCCACGTTGGTAGGAGCACCTCCGGGCTTCTTCAGAAAATGCTGCCCCTCAGCCAGGGACTTGCCTCTGTCCGAGCAGATCATATCGATCAACGCCTCCCCGATACAAAGGATTTTTTTTGCACCCTTTTTCATCCGCAAGCCAAATTGAAATCCCGGGCCCCGCCCGGTTTTAGCCTGAATGTAACTAATTTTTGCGTAACTCCAGACTGTCAGCCGCGACAAGATGTGCTTGAATAACCGGAAGATATTTGGCGATGTAACTCTTGAGCGCTGCATTCTGACCATTGCTCTGCTCCGCCTCATACAGCGTGATCGCCGCCTGATCATCATTGATCTGATACCGCAAATAGGTTGTATCGAATGCGATCCCGGATAACGCTTGCAGCGTATTCAGCTCGGCCGCATGCGTTGCATCAGGGCTCGACAGCACCGTGAACCCGAGGCTATCAGCCAGCAGGATCAGCGCGGACTGAGCGTTCCCGTAATCACTCACCATCTGAAGCCCCAAAACCCTGACATTCGAATCCGTCGCATTCGTCGACGCCAGATATCCGCCATTGATCTCATCGACGTTATTATACCCTGCACTCGTCACGAACTGCTGATCCGTAGAATTCAATGACGGACCCGCATTGTTGGACTTTTTCGAACAAGCAACCGCCGCCGTCATGAGCAGCAAGGCTCCGATAGCCAATATCTTCCCCATAACTCTTTTAGGGATGGCTATGCAATTACCGGACCGCGATCCACAGGGATCATGCCCCAACTAATCAGCGTCAGCACCGCGGCCAGGCAGCTGATGATGGCCGCAAAAGGGAAGAAATAAAGGAACTCGATCCCTGAGAATGCCAAAAGGCCAAGCGCCAGGACCAGGATCTCATTTCGCACGACCCGCCCCTGTGTGGCCACCTTCGATGACGCCAGCCAAAGCAGTACCGAAAGAATCGCCAACGTCACACTGGCGGTATAGCCATACCCGTCGAAATAATCACCCATGCTCCTCGATACACCCATAAAAGGGAATCTCGGCCCTGTCATCCAATGGGCCACCTGACGCATAACCCGGTCATCGTTTTTTTTCCAGCCATTCTGCCCGACAGAGTGCCCGATGAGGTGTGTCAACATCAGCAGGGATGCGATTCGGAGCAGGATTTTGGTCGTCATATCGCTTCGATTTTATTGGTTACTTCGCTGTAGAGCTGCATAATATACCCCCAGCCGTCATCCATATCTTCAATTACTTTTTTACCCCCCGTCAATTTCTCCAGATCACGATGTTCCAGCTTCACCCTTGTCTTTAGAGGCCCCTCAGGCAAGAAGATCACCTCGATCTCTGAATGCAGTTGCGGGTCGCACTGAAAATTTCCATCGATCTGCCACACCAGTACGATCCGGCCATATGGATCCCAAATAAGGACATAGCCCACGTTGACCTCGCTCCCATCTTCGTGCCTGCTAAACCACCTGCCCCTGATACCGGGCTCCAGGACCGATTCGACGACCGGGGCTTTACCGACATGGTGGGATTTCGGCCACCACCAATCCATTTTTTCAGTAAAAACCCTGAACGCCGTCTCCTGGCTTGCTTCAACGAGAACTTCTTTTCGAATGGGTTGCATGAGACTTTCTTTGTCTTTTTCAGACTGCTCCGCGATTTGTTTGAGTTTGTTCGGCCACCTGCCTGAAGCGGTTCAGGGCCACATTCCAAAAACCGTCCAGATAGTCCCGCAGCGCCTGAATGCCTTCTTCATCAATGCGGTATATGCTTCGCGTTCCTTCCCGCGTCATGGCGATCAACCTGGCCTCACGAAGTACTCTGAGATGTTGGGATACGGCAGGACGGCTTACAGCTAACCCTTCTGCGATGTGAACTACCGAAAGCGGTCCTCCGGCCAGTCTTTCAAAGATCGTCCGCCGGGTGGGATCACCCAAAGCATCAAAAGCCCTGTCAGTCTTTGGAATTGCCATGTATTAACCTTTGGAATTGCCGTGTATTAACCCCGATTGCTAAAGTAAGTATCCACTTACCGTAAGTACAAACTTACCAATAAAAACGAGAATTCCAATTTTTTTTTCAAAAAAAATCGTTACCTATTGTTTCGTACGAAATTTTTCCTACCTTCATTTTATGAAAGATCAGGAACCTCAGGAAAAGAAAGCCGAGCCGACAAAAGCAGAGCTCGAGATCTTACAGGTGCTTTGGCAGCAAGGTCCGTCGACCGTACGTTTTGTCAACGACAAGCTGAACGAACAACGCGACGTCAACTATACCACTACGCTGAAACTGATGCAGATCATGACCGAGAAAGGCATCCTCATTCGGGACGAAAGCCAGATGAAACATGTCTATCACGTGGCGGAGGAGGAGCTGACAACTAAAGGCCAATTGCTTGATAAGTTTGTCGATGCTGTTTACCAGGGCTCGGCACGCAAACTGGTCATGCAGCTGCTCGGCAACAAAAAAGCCTCCAAAGAAGACATCGCGGCCATTAAACAGATCCTGGATAAACTGGATAAGCCATGATAACCATTTCCATTTCCGACCGGCTGGTAAGAGCCTTGTTCGATACCTTGATGTATTCGTTATGGCAGGGCCTCCTCCTGGCTGCCATCGCGGGGCTTATCGTTATCAGCACCCGCAAAGCAAGTTCGGCGCTGCGGTACAACCTGCTGGTATCCGCCCTGATACTCTTCTCGGTTGGCGCCTTAGCTACTTTTGCCCTCCAATACCTGAAGACCGGGAATACGGTGGCAACTCATCCTATAGACCAGCCCGCATCCGTCTTCAGGAACATGACGGCAAGTCCTCTTACCACGGCAGCGACCACCCCGGCGATTGCACCACAGCCCGCCTTCACCGATCGGGTTTCTGCATACCTGAACGACCACCATAATATTATCGTGTTGGTTTGGTTTCTGATCATCTGCGCCCGCGGCCTGCAGTTGGGCGTCGGATTGTATGGAACCTATCGGCTGAAACGCGTCCGGGTTTCCGCAGTAACGGACCGGTGGACCGAACGCATGCGGCAATTAGCCGCGGCCCTGAGCATCAGACAAACTATTGCCTTGCTGGAATCGGGTCTGGCCAAAGCGCCGATGATGATCGGCCACTTGAAGCCCGTCGTATTAATACCTGTCGGATTACTGGCCGCCCTTTCTCCGGCTGAAGTTGAAGCGATCCTGATTCACGAGTTGGCGCACATTAAGCGCCGCGATTACCTTGTTAACCTGCTGCAAAACCTCACAGAGATCATCTTTTTCTTCAACCCGGCGGTATTATGGATATCCACACTGATCAGGACCGAGCGCGAGAATTGCTGTGACGACCTGGCGCTCGCCCACGACAACGATAAAGCAACTTCTATCCGTGCGCTCGTCTCGTGTGAGGAATACCAGTCGTCGGTTGCGCCTTATGCCATGGCATTCCCCGGGGGCAGGCATACCTTGCTCCATCGCGTACGACGTCTCGTCAGCAACCGCAATCACTCGCTCAATCTATTCGAAAAAACGGTTTTGACGATTTGCCTGGTCGGAGCCGGAATCTTTTTTACTGCTTTTTCGGCAAAGAAAGTGGCGCCAAGCCATCCGGTGCATGCGATTTCGTCCCCCATTCCACATCCCCAGAAGACGGTTCCCGCGAATACGCGTCCAACAATCGTCACGTCGGTGCAGCGGTCCGTACCCACGTCCCTGCCTACTGACCAAAACCAAAAGCCAGAACGCATTCAGGCGCCTGCGCCGCAACCCAAGCACGATACCACCGCCCCTCCAACCATTCCAGACCTTGGTGATACCCTGGTCAAGTATAACATTATACCGGTCAAAATCAACATGACAGCCAAACTGAACAGCAGTGAACTGTTGATCAACGGCGTGAAACAACCTGAACCTGTGCGCGCGCTGGTCTATTCAAAATTCCTGAATGACAACGTGCATACGGTCGATATCGACTATGTATATAAAAATGTCCAGCCGGATACTTACGCTGCCCCATATGGCCAAACGAACAGCGAGAGCAATTACCAGCGGGAGCGGGAGGCTTTAGAGCGGGAGCGGGAGGCCTTGGATCGGAGGCAGGCTGCTCTCGAACGCGAGCAAAGTTATTTAGATCATCAAAAG
>DATMLR010000513.1:0-5444 GCA_035570015.1 Puia sp. | reverse complement strand
GGAGAAAGACCCGCATGCAGTTCAGCCCGATCGATTCGGCATATCCCAGCTCCCTATCGATAGTGGCCGTGTCAAAACTCGCCGCCTGCCACATTTCCAGCTGGTTGACGGCGGTACTCGGGATAAAGTCACAGCCCCGGAGCCAGCCTTTGCCGGCATACCACTTGTTGGCTTTTTCGGTGGACCATACGCCACGCTGATGAGCGGAATGCGTTTGTCCCCGGGCATTGCAGAAGATGATCAGGAAGAGCGGAAAAACAAGAAGCCCGGACATGCCAGGCTTCAAAGTATGAAATTTTCTCATGTGAGCTAGAAGATGTAAGTTAGCATAAGTTAACTAATAATTAATCACGAGGATAAAATAATTGTTTCTGGTCAATTTATGGAAAAATTCCTGCAGTCCTTTTACACCGTCCGTTTCAATGATTGCGATCCTTTCGGGCACCTGAATAACAGCAAATACATCGACTATTTTCTCAATGCCCGGGAAGACCATCTGAAGGAGCACTATGGTATCGACCTCAAAGCATGGGCGGAACAAGGGCAGGTATTTGTGGTCAGTGCGCATGAGATCCGCTATCTGCGGCCGGCGACCTACAACGAATCCGTCGCCATCCAGTCGGCCCTGATCGGATCGGGAGATAGCTGGCTGCAGGTAGAAATGGTTATGTTTGGCGCGGATCGCCAGTTAAAGGCGATCTTATGGACCGTCTTTACCCGCATTCATCCGGCTACGGGGAAAAAGATACAACATCCGCCTGATTTTCAGCCGTGGATCGACCAGGCGCTGGCAGAGGAAATCGATCTGGAGAAAGGACTGATTGCGCGGGTGGAAAGCCTGCGGAAGGAAGCTCAGCTCTGACCGATCAGCATCCCGGCGATAAAGACGACCGCACCGCCGACAACGATTTGGAGCATCGCCTTCAGCATTCCCGTCTCCATATACCGGTGCCGCACCCATGCAATCGCGAACAGCTCGACGATCACAACGGAAATGGCGAGGGTCATGGCCACATGGAAGGAGGATAGCAGGAAAGGCAGGGCATGACCGACCGCGCCGACAAAGGTCATCAGACCGCAGACAAACCCCCGGGTAATGGGGTTGCCCCTTCCGCTGAGCTTGCCGTCATCGGACAAGGCTTCTGAAAAGGCCATGCTGATCCCTGCGCCGACTGCTACCGCAAGACCGACCAGAAAAGTGGTATGGTTGTTCTTTGTGGCGAAGGCGGTGGCAAAGAGCGGGGCAAGGGAGGAGACGGAGCCATCCATCAATCCCTCCAGGCCCGGCTGAATAATATGCAATATCAGCTCGCGTTTCTCATCTTTTGGCGTGGCATCCATTGATCAAATCTTTCCAGAAAGATAGCATATTCTTACAGCATGTCAAACGCCCGCAGGAAGTCGTCCTTCTTCCGCCGCGCTACATCCAGCACTTTCCCGTTGTTCATGACCACCTGGCCCCCTTCGCCCTTGATGTACTTGCTGACCTGGTTCTTGTTGATGATATGCGAGTGATGGATGCGGATGAAGACATCCGGCGGCAGGAGGTCTTCGAAATCCTTGAGGGTACGGGATACCGTGATCTTCTGATTGCCCTGCAGGAAGAGAAGTGTATAATTGCTAAACGCTTCCAGGTATAGAATATGGTCGGTATCGACGAATTGATAGCCTTCGAGGGAAGGGATGGCGATCCTTTTGACGCTGGCATTTCCCGGAAGGAGGTTGTGCAGCAGGGTTTCGATACGGACGGCGCCCGCCGGCTGCTGGCGTTTTCGCATGGCCCGATCGACCGCCGCCGTCAGCTCTTCTACTTCGACCGGCTTTACCAGGTAATCCAGGGCGCTGGCACGGATCGCTTCGATCGCATATTGGTCGAAGGCCGTCGTGAAGATCAACTCGAAATCCCGGTTGGTCAGACGTTGCAGCATGATGAACCCATTCATCCGGGGCATCTCGACATCCAGGAAGACAATATCCGGCTTCAAAGCCTCAATCTCACGTATGCCGTCTTCGGGGGTCGTACATTCCGCCACTATGCTGACCTGGGGACAGTTCCTGCTTAGTTTGTTCTTCAGCGCATTGAGACTATTCAGTTCATCGTCGACGATTATGGCTTTCAGTAGAGGCGTCATACCTTAGTTTTGATTGTTGATATAGATCTCGATGCGGGTGCCCGCCGGCCTGCCGTCGTCCGTATAGAGATCGATAATGTTGACGGTATTCGACCCGTCCACATTGAAATGATTGATCCGCTCCTGGGTGATCTCCACGCCCATCGACTGATGATCGGGCTTATTGATCCGCTTGTATTCCGCTGCTTTGGACCGGCCGATCCCATTGTCTTCCACAACAAAACGAAGTGATCCCCCGACGAACTGGCCTTCGATCCGGAGCTGCTTGTCTTCGTCCAGCTTGTTCATCAATCCGTGGTGGATCGCATTTTCCACAAACGGTTGCAGGATCATCGGCGGGATCTTATAGTCTCCCCGGATGATCTGTTCGTCAATGTCGAACGACCAGTGGAACTGGCGGTTGAGCCGCAGGGATTCCATTTCGAGATAGAGATGAAGCGCTTCCAGGTCTTTCCAGCAGGGAACCGTCTCCTTCTTGGACAGCTCCAGGATGGACCGGATCAGCCGTGCAAATTTGGCCAGATAGGAAGTAGCGATCTCTTTCTGATCATTCTGGATCAGGTTATCGATCGAGCTGAGGCAGTTGAAAATAAAATGGGGGTTCATCTGCGCGCGGAGCGCCATCATTTCGCTCCGGCTGATCTTCTGCCGGAGGTCGGCCTCGCGTTGCACATTACGGATGATGCGGGCGGTGACCAGGGCGATGCTGCCCAGCGCCAACAGAAGGAGAAGCGTCTTGAACCAGGCTGTCTGGTAATAATGTGGCCTGACCAGGATCGACAGGGTATCCCCACCAGGGAAGACATTACCAAACTTATCGCCGCCCTTTACCCGCAGCATATACGACCCCGGCGCCAGGCCGCTGAAATTAAGATGGCCATTGATGTTTCTGTCAAAGTCTGTCATCAGCGGTTCCAGCCGGTAGAGGTATTCGTTCCGCAGCGCGTTATTGTAATTCAGCACGGCGAAGTCAAGCGTAAAGGAGTTCTCGCCAGGGGCAAGCTCCAGCTGTTTGGGTGTTCGGTTGTTCAACGGAAATTCAAGGATACGGCCGGGTGCTGTGGCCTCCGTGATGATGACGGGCTTGTCCTTGCTCACCGAGAAATGTACAGCGGGATAAAAGCGCACGATCGCATTCTGTATTCCGCAAACGACATTGCCACGGGAGTCGGTTGTCATAAATCCTTCGTCATCCCCCGGCGGCAAGCCATCCTGTGAAGTGAAATGAAACCATTTCCCGTTGGCCCGTTCATAGACCCAGATGCCCGAATAGCCGTTGACCCAGGTATTGCCGAGAGAGTCAAAGCAGATGCGCCAGATCTCGCCCATCTGCCCGTTCTCGTCGAAGCTGCGATCTGTTCGGTGCAAAACGGGGTCGTAGACCAGCACACCAAAACGCGAGCAGACCCAGAGCTTGCCGTCCCCGTCTTCCGCCATCCCGAAAAGGTTGCCGGCCGGGATGCTGTCTGGCCGGTTGGCCGGTTTCATATACAGGATGCGCCGGCTGAAGAGGTCCCGGGATGGATCGTATTCCAGCAATAGCCCACCCTCCGAACCGGCAAAGATCTTTCCGGACCGAAGCTTCATGAGCCAGGTAAGATGCGGCGGGATGCAATTCGTACAGGTATCATCATTATCAAAATGCCTGATGAAAGCCTTCCGGTCCATATCGAAAACAAAAATGCCTTTATTCCAGGACCGGATCCATAGCATATGGTCGTCGACGGGCACCAGGGTCCGGAAGGCTGCTGTGGTGGCCACTGAGGTCGGCCGGTAAGACAAAGTGTTCTTTTCCCTGATCCGGTAGTCGACCAGACTACTGTCTGTTGCGATGAAGAGATCATCGCCGTGGCGGTAAAACGAATAGGCAGCGCTGGTGGAATTGGTATGCCCTTCGCCCAATGGGGACAGGGTGGTAAAATGGCGGATCGTATGCATATCCGAAGGCGAAACCAGGAAAGTGGCGATGCCACGGATATTGATCCAGTAAAGGCTATCCACTTCGCCGAAACCGAAAGGCATGCCTTGCGCGATCTTTTCCGCTCCATCCCCGTCAGCGAGCGTAAGGGAATGAATGTCGAAGGGCGCATGCGCGGCGGCCACCCGGTTAACCCCCTTATCCGAGCAGATCCATAGCCCCCCGGAATGGTCTATCATCGCACCCCGGAACCAATTCCCCTGGAGAGACGAAGCCACGGCCGTCCCCGGCGAATATTTTTTGTATTGCAGGCTGTGAGGGTCGATGATATAAAACCCCGAACCCTCTTCCGGCACAACCAACCATTTCCTTTCTTCATATTGCCAGGTTAGCGGTTCGCGATATACGCCGACCTCAGGCAGGGCTATGGTCAGCCTTCTTTTGACCGGATCGGCGAGATACAAAGGAGAGTTCCAGGCGGACAGCCAGTACCGGCCAAAAGAATCGGCCGTCAACCGTGAGATCGTGCGGGCATTGCCCAACAACTGTCCTAAATTTTCCGCCTCCTCGGGAAGTTTGGTCCGCGAGTTGATCCGGAAGATGAGGCTATCCCTGAAGGCCCATTCCCGATGGAGTGTATCCCGGGTGATCGCGGCATATCCCGGGACGGGCACTCGTTCCAGTGACATATCCGGTTTGACGAGGTAAACCTCGTTCTTATTCGGCATCAGCCAGATCTTGCCCATCTCATCCTCATACATTTCAGGATTGTCGGCCACCCTTGGGAAGTGCCGCGTCGCGGGTGCGGTAACGGAATAGTTGATGAAACGGTTATTCTCCGGATAAAAGCAGCTGATGCCAAGTGAGGTAGCCACCCACATTCTGCCTTTGCTGTCGCAAAGGATCTTCTGGACTTCATTACCGGAAAGGGAATTGGAATCACCGGCCTGGTGAAAGTATTGCTTCATGCGGTATCCGTCAAAACGGTTGAGGCCATTGATGGTGCCGATCCAGATAAAACCCTGCCGGTCTTCGGCCACACAGGTCGCGATATCGCTGCTGAGCCCGTCCAAAGCGGTGAGATGCGTGAAGTTGAGTTCCGGGAAAGGCTGTGCCCTGGCGGTAAATCCTCCGCCTGCCAGCAGCAAGCAGAGACATGCGAATCGTAACCCGGTCATTCAATAAAATTAACCATTAATTCTACCATCCGGAAACCAGATACTCCACCATAACCGCCAGTTATTCAATCAGACTGGATGCTTAAGGGATTGTCACTGCTACGGCGTCGCTGACGCGGGTCTTTCCCTGGCCGTCTTTGAACAGCACCTGGATGGCGTACCGCACCTGGCTTCCGGCAGGGAGCGGCGCAGGCGGGGTATCGGCGTATGCCGCCG
>DATMLR010000512.1:0-10508 GCA_035570015.1 Puia sp. | reverse complement strand
GGTAGGCTTAGCCGTGATGGGAAGGCGCTTCTCGGGGAGATGCGACGGCTGGGGATCATTCTTGATGCTACCCATCTATGTGATGACGCCTTCTGGGATGCGATGGAGCTGTATGATGGCCCCGTATGGGCGAGCCACAATAATTGCAGGGCACTGGTGGATCACAATCGTCAGTTCAGTGACGACATGATCAAAGTGCTGATCAAAAAGGGAGCGGTGATCGGGGGGGCGCTGGATGCCTGGATGATGGTACCGGGGTGGGTGAGGGGGCAATCCGATCCGCGGGTGATGCATTGCAACCTGGAGAAAGTGATCGATCACATGGACCATATTTGTCAGATTGCCGGTAACGCCTTGCATGTGGGGATCGGCACCGATCTGGACGGCGCATTTGGCAAAGAGCAGTGTCCGTACGACATCGAGACGATAGGGGATCTGCAGCGCCTGCCGGACCTGCTGAACAAGCGCGGTTATTCAGAAGGGGACATTGAAAATGTTCTCCATGGGAACTGGCTGCGATTTCTGAGAAACGCCTGGATGTAGACTAATTTACCAGGGTCATTTTGAGGCACACGGGGGCAGGAATGGACAATTGTTTCCCGGTTGGGATAGGCATACCCGTTTGGGGATCGATCTTAAAAATGACCACATTGGAGCCGTTCTGGTTTGCTGCCAGCAGCCAGTGTCCGGTGGGGTCGATCATAAAATTTCGGGGCGTGTTGCCCCCGGACGGTGCTACCCCTTTCCAGGTCAGCTTGCCGGTCGCCCCATCGATGGAAAAGACCGCAATGTTATTGGCGTCACCGCGGTTGGAGGCATAGAGAAATCTGCCGTCGGGGGAGACGTGGATATCCGCGCTGCCGATCGTGCCGGCATACCCGGCGGGATGAGAGGAGATCGCTTGCAGGAGCGTGAATTTCCCATTCGTATAATGAAACACATCGACCATGCCGCTCAGTTCGTTGATGGCATAGACGTACGGTTTGCCGGGAGCGAAGGCGGTATGACGGGGGCCATATCCCGGCTGGATCTTTACAATCGAGTCGGCGGCGGGCATCAACGGCGTCTTCGCGGCGGAGGGATTGAAGTGCAGTACAGTGAGCTGGTCCATTCCGAGGTCGGCAACGACGAGATATTTTTGATCGGGTGTCAGGATCGTGGAATGGACGTGGGCTTTCTCCTGGCGGTCCTTAACGGGGCCGGTGCCCGCATGCTGGATCAGTTCTGTCAGGGGGTGGAGCGAACCGTCCGCGCCGATCGGCAGGGCGGAGAGATTGCCGCCGCTGTAGTTGGCAACCAGCGCCCATTCCCGGCCGGCGTCCACAGAAATATAGCATGGGTCGGCGCCCCCGCTCGGCTGCTTGTCGATAAACGTGAGTTTGCCGGTAGTCTTGTCAAAAGAGAAGGCGCTTACTCCTCCGGGTTCCGCGCCATGGGTTTCGTTGACGCTGTAAAGGAACCTGCCTCCGGGGGCAATGGCCAGATAGGAGGGGTTGTCGGTCATCACCGTACTTACCGGAGTGGCGTCACCGGTAGTAGCATTGAAACGATATACGTAAATGCCATTGCTCCCCTGACTGGCGGGTGATCCTTCGGTGTAGGTGCCGACAAAGAGATAATATTGCTGAGAAAACGCTGAGAAGGACAAGAGCAGGAGGAAAGTCAGCATGTAAAAACGCATGGCAAATCTATTGATGAATGAGAATGAATCAGCAGTTGAAGTAAAAGTACTATTTTTATGCCCTCAAAAATCAACCAATAACATGCGCAAGTTCCATTTTCTTCCTGCTGTCCTTTTGATTGGTATGGTTGCCTGCAACAACGGAGGTGACAAGAATGCTGCCAACACGGACACGACTGCTGCCTCAAAAGACACTGCCATGCAAATGGCCAAAGACAGCACTCAAGCTGCCGCTATTCCAGCGCTGCCCGCCGTTCCGGCCGGCGCCAAGGTCTACTTTAAGAACCTGAAGAACGGTCAATCGGTCAGCTCACCCGTCAAAGTAGAAATGGGTGTTGACGGTATGAAGGTCGACACGGCCGGTCCCGTAGTTGCCGGCACCGGACATTTCCACATCCTGGTTGATGTCGGCGATTCCATCGCGTCCGGTCAGATGATTGTCAAGGATTCGACACATCTTCATTACGGCAAGGCACAAACCAGTGCAGAACTGAAGCTGGCTCCGGGTAAGCATACATTGGCCCTGGAGTTTGCGGATGGGCTTCACCGGTCATACGGCAGCCAGATGGCGGCAACCGTATCGGTGACGGTAAAAAAATAAAAATAGTGAGGTGGCACGACACGCCTGCTGTTCCGGTTCTCCATCGGGGCAACAGGCGTTTTATAATTATATCCCGGCGAAAATAGGAAAGCGGGTCTGCGCGCAGTTTTTGTACTTTTGTGGCCAGGACAACCCCTGCAACGAAAGGATCGTATCGGTTGTCAAGGAAAAAAGATTGGTTGTATCCTGGATATCAGCTATAAAATTCGAATGACGTCATGAGAAACAATCGTCAGCATTTTTATTGGAGTTCAATAATCTTGGTATTTGTATTTGCGGGAGCGGGTTGCGTAAAATCGACTTCCAACAGCGTAAATACCAGCGCCGTTTGCTATGTCTCGATATTGAACGAGGCCCCTTACGGCCCTTCGGTGGACATGTATTTCAACGGGACGCTGGTGAGCGTCGCGGCAATTGCGCCGGGAAATTATTCTTCCGAATACGGGTCGGTGAAGCCGGGAAATTACACGGTCGATTTCAAAGTAACAGGAACGGATAGCCTGTTGTGTGAGATCCCGGCGGCGGAGTATGATACGTCAGCTTTCTATACTTTGATCATTTACAATACCGCTCCGAAAAGCCCCGCTGTGGCAGCGGCCCGGATCGTGGATGACTATTCTTCTGTAACTCAGACGACGAGTGCCTATTACCGGTTTTTTAACCTGAGCCCGGACGCACCGGGCGTAGATCTTTATCTGAATAGTACTGTTGCACAGACGAACCGGTCGCCGATGGATAATCTGACCAACCTGTCGTATGATGAGTTCCAGCCGATCAATCCCGGAACGTTTTCGGTCAATGTGAAGAAGGCGAGTACCGACACCGTTCTGGCCTCCATCAGTACGACAGAAATGATGCCAAGCACGGTTTACACGATCTTTCTGTATGGAACGTCTTCGAATCTGGCTGTCAATGTTCTGACTGCGACTTACTGACCCGTTGCCAGGCGAAATTGGTACCAGTTGGCGTCTTCCTTGATTGGTGGGTTGTCCGTGTTCGTATTGTAATTCCGACGGCTACCTCCCCCTCCATTTCCACCGAAATGCATGCCGTTCACGCCAAGGCCGTGGCCACCGCCATGGTGTTGATTGCCGGCGACAGTCTGGCCGGAAGGCGTATTGAGGACCACCCCGACGCTAAACGGCTTCTTTGGATTCCGGGTGCTGAGATCAGCGCCCAGGAGATTCACGATGGGAATGATGGCTTCATAGACGAGAAGACTGTCGTGGTGGCTGAGTTGAATGGCCACCCGGATAGGGCTTTTGGTATCACCGGGCGCGAACTGGCCGTTCTCGATGCCCGGGAAACCGGTGGTCCCGTAAGAGTCTGACTGCTGCAGCAGCTCCCGTTTCCAGCTGCTGTCGTTCTGGTTAGTCAGAGGCTCGGTGTTACGATCGCGGATATTGGGATCGGGCTGTTTCCGCAGCGGGTAATGCAGACTGATATCCCGGCTGGTCTGACCACGCGGGTCGATATAAACGGTAATGCCTGCGCGAAGCATTCGGATCATGGTCTCCTCATCGCGGGACAGGACGCAGATATAGATATTTTTGTTATCGTTTGTAATATTGTATTGAAGTGTATAGGTCGCGTTGGCGAAGCGGAGCGGCAGAGTCCAATCGTCGGGGATCCCGTCGGCAACGACCGGGGTGGTTTGATAGTGACCAAGGGGGGCCATCTTGTGCGAGCAGGCGGCGAAGGAGAAAGCGAGGGTGAGAACGAAGGGCAGGGATCCGGCGGGCAGTGCGGGCAGACGTCTGTTGGCCAATGCGGGCAAAGTTTTGGCGGTCATGGATCGTTATTTGGGCGGAAAGGTAATCAGGGGTTTGTCAATTGAATCTTAAAATCGGTGAATGGTCGAAGAGTTATCGGTTAGTGAACGGGTTCTGCAGCGTAGGAGCTGACGGGCTCGCAGGTGCAGATCAGGTTACGGTCACCATAGGTATTATTGACGCGGGCGACGCTTGGCCAGAATTTGTTTTCCCGGACATAGGACAGCGGGAAGGCCGCCTGGCTTCGCGGATAGGAATGTTTCCATTCGTCTGCGCAGATGACCTGTTGGGTATGGGGGGCGTTCTTCAGCGCATTGTCGGTCTTGTCAGCCTTACCTTCTTCGATGGCCCTGATCTCCTTGTGGATGCTGATCATGGCATCGCAAAAGCGGTCGAGTTCGGGCTTGTCTTCACTTTCGGTCGGCTCGATCATGATCGTACCGGGGACGGGGAAGCTTAGGGTAGGAGCATGGAAGCCATAGTCCATCAATCGTTTCGCCACGTCCTCGGCCTCAATACCGGCGCTGGTCTTGAAGGGGCGCAGGTCGACGATAAATTCGTGCGCGCACGTACCGTTCACGCCGCTGTACAGCACCTTATAATACTTTTCCAGCCGGGCCTTCATATAGTTGGCATTGAGGATGGCGTAGCGGGTTGCACTGGTGACCCCTTCGGCGCCCAGCATTTTGATATAGGCGTAGCTGATCAGCAGGATGCTTGCAGAGCCAAAGGGTGCGGCAGAAACGGCGTGTACGTGATGGTTTTCGGTTGTGCCGTTGCCGTTGGAAGAGAACAACGCATCTCCGGTCGGCAGGTTAACGTGCGCCGGCAGGAAAGGTTTCAGTTTTTCATTGACGCAGATTGGTCCCATGCCCGGGCCGCCGCCGCCGTGCGGAATGGCGAAAGTCTTGTGGAGGTTTAGATGGCAGACGTCTGCTCCGATCAATCCGGGGCTGGTAAGCCCAACCTGGGCATTCATATTGGCTCCGTCCATGTAGACCAGACCGCCGTTGTCATGGACGGTTCGGCAGATCTCGGAAATGCTTTCTTCAAAAACTCCGTGGGTTGAAGGATAGGTAACCATCAGACCAGCCAGCTGGTCTTTGTATTGAATGGCCTTTTCCTGAAGGTCGGGGATGTCGATATGGCCATCCTCATCGCTTCTGACAACGACGACTTTCATCCCGGCCATCACTGCGCTGGCGGGATTGGTCCCGTGGGCGGAGATGGGGATCAGCATCACGTCGCGATGTGCGCCCTCATTGGCGGCGTGAAAGGCCCGGATAGTCAGTAGTCCCGCATATTCGCCCTGGGCGCCGCTGTTGGGTTGGAGGGAGGTGGCGGCAAATCCGGTGATCTCGCTGAGCCAATCCTCCAATTCCGTTAAGATCTGACGATAACCTTTCCACTGATCTGCCGGCGCGAACGGGTGGAGGCCGGCAAATTCCGGCCAGCTGACCGGGATCAATTCGGTGGCGGCGTTGAGCTTCATGGTACACGAGCCGAGCGAGATCATGGAGGTGTTAAGGGAAAGGTCCTTTACTTCCAGGCTGCGCAGGTAGCGCATCATGTTTGTCTCGCTGTGATGGGTGTTGAAGACGGGATGCGTCAGGAATTCGGAGGTACGGGTGACGAAAGAAGGGATGTTGGACAGGGTGTCATCCTCGTCGAACGTGGCAGACACCACATCGGTACCGGCGGCCGAGCCGAAGACGGCGAGGATGTTGACGATGTCCTCCTGAGAAGTTGTCTCATCGATGCTGATACCGACACAAAGTCCGGAGTAATAGAAGTTCATCCCGCGTGCGGTTGCCAAGGAACGGATGGCAGCTACGTCCTTTACCCGCACGCGAATGGTATCGAAATAGTATTTTTCGATAACGGGGTAGCCGAGCTGTTCCAATTCGGTCGCGAGGGTCCTGGTGAGCAGGCTGACGCGCTTAGCGATGGTCGCGAGACCTGTTGGGCCGTGCCAGACGGCATACATAGCGGCCATATTGGCGAGGAGCGCCTGAGCGGTGCAGATGTTGGACGTCGCTTTTTCTCGTTTGATGTGTTGTTCCCGGGTCTGGAGGGCCATGCGAAGGGCGCGGTTCCCCTGAGCGTCGATACTGATACCGATGATCCGGCCGAGAATGGACCGCTTAAATTCCTCTTTGGCGGTGAAGAAGGCGGCGTGTGGTCCGCCAAAACCCATAGGCACGCCCAGACGTTGAGATGAACCAACGGCCACGTCGGCGCCAAGTTCACCGGGGGGCGTCAGAAGCGTCAGCGCCAGCAGGTCGGTGGCCATGACGACGTAGGCACCTGCAGCATGTGCCTCAGCGATAAAGGAGCGATAGTCGCGGACGACCCCGTCGGAGCCCGGGTATTGGACGATGGCGCCAAAAAAGGAATCGTCCAGCCGCGCTTCGCGATAATCGCCGGTAACCAGCTGGATGCCGACGGGCTGTGCCCGGGTAAGCAGCAGGTCTTTTGTCTGGGGGAAAATATTGCTGTCGACGAAGAATTTGGGGGTAGTAATATGGTCGTGGTCCTTGTTTTTCAGGTTGAAGAACATGGTCATGGCTTCGGCTGCTGCGGTGCCTTCGTCGAGGAGCGAGGCGTTGGCAAGGGGCAGCCCGGTCAGGTCGGAGACCATGGTTTGGAAATTGAGCAGGCTTTCGAGACGGCCCTGTGAGATCTCTGCCTGGTAGGGGGTATACTGGGTATACCAGCCCGGATTCTCAAAAACATTGCGAAGGATGACGCTGGGTACGATGGTGTTATAATAGCCTTGACCGATATAGGATTTGAAAACTTTATTTTTATTGGCGATTTCGCGCAGGGAAGTCAGGTATTGATATTCGCTGAGCGGATCGGGGATGTTGAGGGATTTTCTGCTGCGGATAGAGGCCGGGATGGTCCGGTCGATCAGTTCGTCCAGGGAGCGGACGCCGATGGAGGCCAGCATGTTGGAGGTCTCTTTTTCATCGGGGCCGATATGACGTCCTGCGAATTCGTTCACCTGTTGTTCGAATAAGTTCATATTGAAGGGCGACCTTTAGGAATTTAAAGAAGGTGCAAAGGTACGAGTAATGGCGCAAAAATAGAAAAGAGGCCGACCCGACTTTGACAAATTGGGAAGTGCCTCTCTTCATTAAAAACCCCTAAACCCTAAAAATTGAATGCTAAACTATTCGTGCGTGTGCAGGAATAAATTCTAAGGCAAAGTTAATTCCCGATCGGGGAAAATTAGTGGATAACCTATTAAAAGTCAATTAAAATTGTGGGTCTCCGGCGAGGTCAAGTGGTTTAGGATCAGTCAATTCTGCTGGTTTGGGATCAGTAGATTCTGCCTGTCTTAGCTGTTCGCTGGTCAAACGGCTGCCGTCGTGGCTCCAGCCGGGCGGGCCGAAGATATACTGCCATTTGTCTTTCCAGCCGATGTCGCGCCGGCTGAGATCTTTTCCGATTGCCGACCATTCGTGGAAGACGAGGTCGACGGGGCCGGTCTTTTCCATCGGTTTGGTGAGACCGTATTTCCTGGGCTGGTATTCTTCGGCGCTTAGTTCGGGTTGGAACGTACCGAAGAGCTGGTCCCAGATTATGAGGAACATGCCCATATTCTTGTCGAGATACTTAGGGTTGGAAGCATGATGAACCCGGTGATGTGACGGCGTGACGAGGATGTATTCGAGCCAGCCCATTTTGTTGATCAGTTCGGTGTGCACAAATATTCCCCAAATTTGCGTAGCGGAGTACATGAAGACGATATCCAGCGGTCTGAAGCCGAAGAAAGCGAGCGGGATGAAGTACAGGAAGCGGTAGAGGGGTTGGAAGACGGAGGAACGGAATCCCACCGTAAAGTTCATTTTCTCGGACGAATGATGCGTGACGTGGACGGCCCAGAAGAGCCGAATTTCATGATCCCACCGGTGGAGCCAGTAATAAAGGAAGTCTTCAGCGAGCAGAAGCAGCAACCAATAGGAGAAAACGTTCGTGATCGTGATCCAGTGATTGCTGTAGCAGAACTGAAGGATCAGCAGGTAGCCGCCGCGAAAAAGGAGATCAATGAAGCTGTTGAGGAGCATCAGGTAAATATTGCTCAGGGTATCTTTAAAGGAATAGAGATTGCGGTGCCGGAAATTGGAAAGCAGGATCTCCAGCCCGATGATGATAAGATATAACGGTGTGCTGACCAGCAGCAGCATTTGTTCTTTGAGGTTCTCCACCCCACAAAAATAATCGATTTTTCTTTACCTTTCGGCTTCAGAATATGGACGATTTATGGCATAACTGGGAAAAAAAATCTTCAGGCCGGCAAAAGGAATATCGAAAATTCCTGGAGAAGGCGGGGAAGGCGCCATTGCGGAACCAGGTACTGGACCGGCTGCCGGAGCTGCATGAGGAAGCGTTCCGCCGGATAGATTGTTTGCAATGTGCGAATTGCTGTAAAAATTATTCCCCCCGTTTCAAGACGCCGGATATCAAGCGGATCGCGCGTCATCTGAAGATGCGCGAGAGTGAATTCATTGACCGGTATCTGCGTTTGGATGAGGTCGGGGACTATGTGGTGAAATCGACGCCCTGTCCGTTCCTGGGCGCCGATAATCGTTGCGGCATCTATGAGGTCCGCCCGTCGGATTGTGAGCGGTTCCCGTATACGGATGAGGACGTGCTTGTCCGGAGGGCGTCGCTTACGCTTAAAAATTCTACTTTTTGCCCAATCGTCTACTTTGTACTTGAAAAATTGCTCGAGCGGTAGGCAATTTGGAGTCTCCTCCGCTGCGGCTTTGCAAGCAAAGCCTAAGCCGGGCTAATGTTGGCAAACCTTCGGTTTGCGAAACGGCCTCCGGCCGTTTCAGTATTCCATTTTCCTCAGGCTCGGGGCCTTAAGCCAGGTGGTGACGACAACGGCGATGGTCATGCAGCCGCCGAATACGACAGAGGGAATGACGCCCATCAGCTTGGCCATAACGCCGCTTTCGAATTGCCCAAGTTCATTACTGGAATTGATAAACATGGAGTTGACGGCGGAGACGCGGCCGCGCATGGAGTCGGGGGTCTTCAACTGGACAATGGTGCCGCGGATCACGACACTAATACCGTCCATCATCCCGCTGCACATCAAAGCAAGGAAGGACAGTAGATAGATCTTCGAGAGACCGAAGATGATTATACAGAGGCCAAATCCGGTCACTGCGTAGAGCAGGGTTTTACCCTGATGGTGTCGGAGGGGCCGGAAGGTAAGCGAGAGGATCACGCCTATTGAGCCGATGTCTTCTGCCGCATTTAGCCAGCCGAAGCCGATGGGGCCTACGCGCAGGATATCGCGGGCATATACCGGGATGAGGGCGACCGCACCTCCAAAAAGGACGGCAAAGAGATCGAGGGCGATTGCGCCCAGCACTTCTTTGGTATGGACGACAAATCGCAGCCCTTCCTTGATACTTTCCCAGGTACTCGTATCCTTCGTATCCATGATCTGTTTGGGGGAGATGGTGAAAAGGCAAATCCATGCGATGATGATATAAGCGGCGACAATACTGAAGGCGAACAGGTAGGTAGTGTTGGCAATAAGGAAACCGGCGGTAGCATGGCCGGTAACTGAGGCGAAGAGGAAGGCGCTGGTATTGAGGGTGACGGCACCCGGCAGCTTTTCCTTCGGAACGATCTGAGCGATAATGGCATTCAGTGCGGGTCCGGCAAATGCGCGGATGACACCGGTGCAGAAGATAACGATGTATGTGAGCCATTGTATCCAGTGGTTCCCGAGCAGCCGGGTGAACGGTCCGAACGCAAGGGCCAGGAGACCTGCCACGCAGCAGAGGTAGAAGATGGTCGTCCGCAGGAGCAGGGCGCGCTTGTCGCTCTTATCGATGACATGTCCGGCATACAAGGCGAGACAAAAGGCGGGTAGAAATTCCGAAAGCCCGATAAGGCCTATAGCAAATGGATTATGGGTGATTTCGTAGATCCGCCAGCCGATTATCGTGGTTACCATTCGCAGGGCCATGACATAAAAAAAGCGGGCGATGATGAAACTCCGGTATTCGCGTATGTGCAATAATTCCAGCGCGGAAGGCCTTCGTTCTTCGGTCACGTTACTAAGGTAAAGAAAAAAAGTGTTGTCCTGCCCCCGTGTCGCGCTCCAGCGCGTCGAGGATGACCTGCAGATGAGCGGGGTTGTCGAGGAAGTCGGCGTTGCTGACGTCCAAGACCAGTGTGCGGATATTGTGTTGCCGGATATAGTGCGTATAGGCCTCCTGAATGTTGAAGAGATAACTGTCGGGAATGCCTTGTTCGTAGCGCCGGTTACGTTTACGGATATTGGATTGCAGCTTGCTAACCGGCGCGTGCAGGTAGATAAGGATATCAGGTTGCACGACCTGCGCCTGGAGGATCTCGAATAATTTCTGATAGAGGCGGAACTCCTGATCGGGAAGGTTGACTTTGGCGAATAACAGACATT
>DATMLR010000511.1:0-3192 GCA_035570015.1 Puia sp. | reverse complement strand
CCGCGTCCTGCCTCTGCCTGCACCGCGTCCTGCCTCCGCCTGCACCCCCATCTGCGTACCCCCCAAGCCGCGTCCCCCCCAAAAAATTTCTAAAAAAAATTTTGCGCAACCGAAATGTTGCATATATTTGCAACCAAACAGTTGCACAAAACATATGCGCCGCGACATCTTCCAAGCCATCGCAGACCCCACCCGCAGGAGCATCCTTATCCTGCTGGCCACACAAGCCATGACACCCAACGCCATCGCCGAGTACTTCGACACCACCCGACAGGCGGTATCGAAACACATCCAAATTCTCGTCGAATGCGAAGCCATCAACCAGCATCCCTCCGGCCGGGAGATTTATTATCACTTCAATCCAACTAAAATGAAAGAGATCGATCAATGGCTCGAACAACTCCGCAAACAATGGGAGGACCGCCTCAACCAACTGGACAAACTATTAAAGGAACTATAAAATTTAACGAACATGAAACATCAAGCAACCTTCACGAAGGATCTCGCCAAAAAGCAACTCAACGTCACTCGCAACTATGACGCCCCGGTCGACAAAGTCTGGAAAGCCTGGACCGTCAGCGACATTCTTGATCAGTGGTGGGGCCCCAAACCCTGGAAGGCAGAGACCAAATCCCTCGAATTCAAACCCGGCGGCCGGTGGCACTATGCCATGGTCGGTCCGAACGGCGAACGCCACTGGTCCCTCGTGGAATTTAGATCGATCGATCCCCAGCGAAGTTTCCGGACCGACGTCGTATTTTGCGATGAGAACGGCACAACCGTTGACTTCGGCCCGGCGATGCACTGGTACGTCGAATTCTCCGCCACGCCGGCCGGCACCAGGGTCGACGTAACCCTTACCTTCGATAAGGAGGCTGACCTCCGGAAGATCGTCGAAATGGGCTTCGAAGGCGGCCTCAACATGGGTCTCAACCAACTCGACGAAGTGCTTGAAGAGATGCTCGTCGTCTGACTGCCTCACATATAATGAGATCAAAACCCCGTATCTTAGCGACTGCGGGGTTTTTCTGCTCCCTTTCCTAAACCTGTTCAAAATGAGATGGACCAAATTGAGCGTTATCCTTGCCTTCGCTTCGATGTCGCTTCATCCAGGCCTCTGCCAGACATCATCGACCAATGAGGCTGTTGCCAAATTTTATTTCGAAGAAGTAGTAAATCGGCAACGACTTGAAGGTTTGAATAAAGTCTTTGCAGACACTTTTTTGGTACATTCTCTATTGGACAGCACCGAAACCCGAAAAACCATTACTGATCAGTCTGATTTTCTAAAATACCTCTTTAAAGCCTTTCCGGATATCCATTATACAATCGGGGATATATTGGAAGCGGGCAACCGGATCGTCATGCGAGTAATGTTCAGTGGTACCCACAAGGGCGAATTTTGGGGATACCCGGCTTCCGGGAATCATATAAGGTATCTGAGTGAAATATTCTTTTTCCGATTTTCAAATGGCAAAATTGCTGAAACTTGGGTTCAATTAGATCTCTACGACCTCTTCAAACAATTGCAAAGCGCGAAGTAACACCACCGCCCCCGCACGTTACGATCTCATCAGAAATTGAACCCGAGCCGGGCACTCGCGACGCTTCCGTTACTATTGGAGAAGATATCGTACCGCAGGCCGATTTCGAACGCCTTTGCCTGGAATCCGATCGATGGTGCCACCAGCACCGCTCCGCTGGACCTGGAGACGATATTGCCTTTACTGCCGAAGTAAGTATTGAAATCCGAATAGCCCGCCTCACCCATGAGGAACAGGTGATGCTGGATGATGTATTTGTAGCCGACCCGTACCGGGATTTGCAGCCCCGCCTTTGCAGGTACGTCCGGGATCTTCTTTGGCGGATAAGCGATTGCCCCGCTCGTCAGCGTAACAAAGCCCGGGCCGGCCAGCCAGGATAAGCGGACCGTCAATCCGATCGCGCTGGTATAAAGATTGCCCAGATTACCACCAGGTATTCCTGCTTCAAAACCGAAGCCTACACTGAACTTTTTTGTCTCGCTTTGACCGTGAGCAGCCATTACGCAAAACGATGCCACTAAAAAGAAGACCATTTTCTTTTTCATAAACAATTTGTTTTGTGCAAGACTACCGCTTCATCCGACGCCAGACAATAACACATTTGTATTATTTTATTTTGTACATTCATAAATGCCAAAGCCAGCCCGGATATGGACCGCGCCTTTCATCATCTTCTGGCTGGGGGCGCAGGCGCAACATACCCTTCCGGTATATGAAAAAAGATGTCCCATAAAGACGATCAACTACGAGCAGGGACTGACCGACAATTCAATTACCGGGGTGATTACCGACGCGGCGGGATTTACCTGGGTTTCTACGTCCAGCGGCATCCAGCGATACAATGGTTATGCTTTGCAATCTGTCACTCCGGTTATTGGCCGGGACACGATTCGGATCGATTACCCGGTATTCTTTATTAAAGCAAAAGACAATGCATTGCTGATCGGCTATCGGCACGGTATATTGAAATATTCCACCGGGTCCAATTCGTTTGAAAAGCTCATCGGGCGCCCGCCCTACAACGGTGGCCCGATCCATTCATTGATGCCGCTGAAGGAAACGGCTGAAGGGATTTGGTGTTTCGATGAGACGGCGGGGGTCGTATTGTATCGAAAGACTGGCGGGAATTTCGGCTACCCCCCGACGGTGATCAACGCGACCATCGCCAACCTCATCCGGCCCGAAGAGTATTTTATCACGCGCAAGCTCACAGCCAGCAACGACAACCAGATCTTTATCCGCCAGTCTCTCAACAAGGTGCTGGAGATTGACATGAACACGCACCAGTCGAAACGATTGGATTACGCCGACTCGCTCATCACCGGCCTCGATTGCACCAACGATAAATTGTTCGTATCCTCCGCGCAAGCCATAACCGTGCAGACCATCGCCACCGGGGTCATTACGCGGCGATTCCTTGTCAGGTGGATCAGTGACGACCCCAATGTGACCCGGAGCAGCGTCGAAATCTCAACGGACGGCCACCTGCTGGTCAGTGAAGAACGGCGGCTTTTTGAATTCGACACTTCCGGCCGGTACCTCAAAGAGATCATCTCGCTCAACAGGGACCCGCTGTTGAATACAGGCTATATCCAGATCGTTTATGAAGATCCTTTTCGCCGCATCTGGTTGCTGACGAATGGCGATA
>DATMLR010000510.1:0-8401 GCA_035570015.1 Puia sp. | reverse complement strand
CGGCGAATTCGCCATATTTAGAATGAGTGGCAGGTGCGCATGGATGAGGGGCTGGGAGCGCGGGGTGCGGGTTCGGCGAGGTTTGAGCGTGGCGGGATTATTCGGCGAGGACTTCTTCCATTTTCATACTGCGGGAACCTTTTACTAGCAGATAAGCGTCTTTAAGGTGGGCATTGCGGAGCCATTCGCCAGCTTGTTGGCTGGTGTCGAATCCGATATAGGGGTGGTCGAGTTTTTGGAAATCTCCGCCGACGAGGACGACGTGCTGCCAGCCGTTGTATTTGGCAATGAGCTGGACGATGCCGATGTGTTCGGCGAGGCTCTGGGGGCCGAGTTCGGCCATGGCGCCGAGGATGAGGATCTTGTGGGCCAGGGATTGTTGTGGGGGGGAATTACCAAGTATGTCGGAGAGGGCGTAGGGCATTCCGGCAGCGGGCGTCGCGATCGGAAGGCGTGCGAAGTTCTCGATGGCGGCGCGCATGCTGGAGGGGTTGGCGTTGTAGGCGTCGAGGATGATGTAGAGACCGTCCTTCTCGATGAGCTGGGAGCGGCTGTTGGAAGGGGTATAGGATTCGATGGAGCGGCGGATCTTGTCGTCGGGGACGGCGAAGTGCTTGCCTACGGCTATGGCGGCCAGGACGTTTGGGAGATTGTAGTCACCGACGAGTTGGGTATGGATGGGGCCGGTGGTCGCGCCATGCGTGATATTTACATGGAGGAAGGAGTCGGTTGTTGGGAGCGTTGTTCCGATGATGTCTGCGTTTCCGGTACCGTATGTGATGATGTTCGGGATGCCGCGGCTCATCTCCGGGAGGTCGGGGGAGTCGATGAGGACGAAGGCGGTTCCGTCGTGGGTGCGGAGGAAGTCGTATAATTCTCCCTTTCCTTTCTTCACGCCTTCGGGCCCGCCGAACCCTTCGAGGTGGGCCTTGCCGATATTGGTGATGATGCCGTGGGTAGGCAGGGTATACGTGCAATAGCTTTCGATTTCCTTCTGATGGTTGGCGCCCATTTCGATGACGGCGAACTGGGCGTCGGGGCGGACGGATAAGATGGTAAGCGGGATACCGATATGGTTGTTGAGGTTTCCTTTGGTAGTATAGGTTGTGAACGTTGAAGAAAGGACGGCGTGGATCAGTTCTTTGGTGGTCGTCTTGCCGTTGCTGCCGGTGATGGCGATGAAAGGGATGTTGAATTGCCGGCGGTGGTGGAGGGCCAGTTGTTGAAGGGTTGTGAGGACGTCGGGGACGAGGATGAAAGGGTCGGAACTCTCCGATGGGATGAGGTCGGCGGGCGTGGCGGTGGTATCGGGGGTTTGGCTGGGGGGCTCGTCGAGGATGACGTAGGCGGCGCCGAGGTCGAGGGCTTTGGCCGCGAATTGGTTGCCGTCGAAGTTTGGTCCTTTGAGGGCAAAGAAGAGGTCGCCCGGGCGGAGCTGGCGGGTGTCGGTCTGGATGGAGGGGTGGCGGAGATAGATCTCGTAAAGTTGTTCGATCGTCATAAAAAAAGCGTCGCCAAAGATATTGAATTAATAATTTGTCTTTACCTCACTACGATTACTGTACCCCTTCGTTCCACCAACACTCCGCGATAATCTATTCCCGCCGCCATCCACACGAAAGTCGATGGCGTGACAAATTGGCCGCCTAAGGTCCCATCCCATCCTACCGAGGGATCTGTGGTATAAAAGATACGCTGTCCCCAGCGATTGTAGACAGCGAAGTATTTGAAGTCTCTGATCCCTACCGGCCTGGCGTGCAGGACATCATTGTGCCCGTCCCCATTCGGCGTAAACGCATTCGGAACAAAGATATCCGATACGCTATACACTTTTATCGATCGTGTGGCCTGTGCCTGGCAGCCCGCAGCGGTGGTCGCTAATACCGTATAGGTGATGCTTTCGTTCGGGGTGGCTATCGGATCGCGGACCGCGGGATCGCTAAGGCCCGTTGCAGGCGACCAACTGAAAGATGTAAATCCACTCCCATGAAGGTCCTGCAGATCCATGGGTACCGGCTGACCCACGAGGATACTGGTATCATTCCCGATCCAGATCGCTGCCGGCGGTGTCACCGTGACAACCACCGTTCCGCTTTGCAAAGAAACGCAGCCATTGCCATCCGTCACCGTCAGGTGATACGTCGTTGTAGTCAATGGGTCATTTACGGCGGGATTTGGCACATTCGGGTCAGACAGATAAATAGAAGGCGTCCAGGCATAGGAGTTTCCACCGCTTCCATGCAGTTGGGTGGAGATCCCATAGCAAACCGTGTCGTCCTTGCCGGCATCCGCTATGGGAGCGGGATTGATAGTAACCGTTACGTTGACCGTCTGCTGGCAAATACCCGTGCTGGCGGTTAATGTATATACCGTAGTCGCCGAAGGACCGGCCTCCGGCGTCAAAACATTGCTGTTGTTTAGTCCTTCGGCCGGCGACCAGGCGAAGGCGTTGGCGTTCGATACCGCGGCCAGCAATACGCTCTTGCCTTCGCAAATGGGTGCGGGAGCGGTGACGCTGGCCGTTACCGTATTGGTGAGCGCCACGACCGCAGTTTCCTTTTCAAGGCAACCGCTTGCATCCATAATGGCGGCCTGGTGGACTCCAGAAGGCATCCCGGTGAAATGACCGGTAGATACGGCTACCCCCTGATCGATCATGTATTGATAAGGCGGCGTCCCTCCCGATGCGGTAACATCTATGATGCCATCGTCATTGTAGCAGGAGGCGGGAGTTGTCTGCGTCGCGATGGAAGGAACCGGGATGGCGGCGATCGACGTGCTTGCTGCGCCGATGAATCCATTTGCATCCACTATCTGTACGGTATAATTACCCGGCGCCAAAGCCCCTAATACAGGCTGCGGCTGATAATGCGTACCGTCTATGGTATAGGTATAGGGCGCGGTACCACCTGAGGGCAATGCTGTGATCGTTCCATTACTTTGGCCGCAGGTGGCGTTCACTGCCGTCAATGAGCCGGTGATGCAAACTCTAGCCAGCTGAACGGAGATGCTGTTCGACAGCCCACCGGCATCCTGAACGAGGATCGTATAGTTTCCCGGCGCCAGTCCCGAAAATACCGCTGCTGTTTGCCAGGTGGCTCCGTTATCAATAGAATATTCATAGGCAGGTGTGCCACCACTTGCGGTTATATCGATAACGCCATCATTTGCCGTGCAGCTCGCATCTTTGTGCGTAACCGCCAATTGGAGACAAGCTACGGAAATCGTCGCAGACTGGGTAGCGATACATCCATTGGCGTCCTTTACATATAGCGTATAATTCCCGGCAGGCCCGGCAAAAACATTACCAGGAATATAATTGGTCCCATCGCTGCTGTACGTAAGCGGCAATGTACCGCCACCGGCGTTTATGGTCAAAGATCCGCCCTGGCCATTGCAATCCACCGGATGTGTGGCCACCGTCATAGTCGGTCCGGCGGCATCGGTCAACGTCGCTGTGGTCGACCGGGAGTTGCCTGCCTGGTCAGTTACTGTTAACGTATAGGTTCCGGCTAGAAGATTATTGAAAGTCGGGCTTGTCTGAGGAGCGCCTCCAATGGAAAAGGTGTAGGGCGGAGTGCCGCCCGTTGCATTGGCCGTGATCGATCCGTTGGCTTGGCTGCAAGTGGTATTCGTCTGGCTTGCACCGACCACCAGACAGTTGTTACCTACGGTGGCCGTTGTAGTCGCTTCATACCCACCGGCATCCTTTATTGTGATGGTATAGTTCCCCGGCGCGAGTGGGGAGAAGACCGAATTGCTCTGAAAATTTACTCCATCGATTGAAAAAGTATAGGGTGGTGTGCCGCCTTGACCAGTTGCCGTAATGCTGCCGTTATTGTTACCGCAAAACGCTGCCGCGGCGACCGCCGTCACCGTCGGACAGTTGCTCATCACCACCGCCGCCGTCGATACCAGGTTGCCCACGATATCATGCACCCACACGGTATAGTTACCGGGAGGTAAGCCGGTGAACGTCCCGCTACTTTGGAAATTCAGGCCGTCAATCGAATACTGGTATGGGCCGGAGTAACTGGGACCGTTGGCGCCGGTTGCAACAATTTGCCCGTTACTCTGCCCGCAGGAAGCGTCCGTGACCGTGGCCGTTAGCGACTCCAGGCAACCGTTCATAATAACAAACTCCATAAATCCAATTTTCCCGTTTTGATCCTTCACTTCCAACGTGACAGTCCCGGGGGACAGGCCGGTAAACGTTCCGCTACTCTGCCAGTTGACGCCATCAAGACTGTATTCGAAAGGACCCGTGTAACTACTGTTATCGAATGCAGTAATGACCATTGAGCCTGAATTGCCACATGTATAATATCCCCAGTCGGCCTCAACGTCCAAACACCCCCACCACGGCCAGTCTAATCTACTCACACAACCGTTGGCATCCGTGACCCAAAAGACATACCAGCCATAGGCGAGACCACTGAACGTCGGCGAGGTCTGCCAATTTTGAAAATCCATGCTATAGGTATAGGGGGGTGTGCCGCCGGTAGCCAGGAGCGTTATCGACGCATCGTGCGTGGCACAACCCGACGGCTGGGTATATGCCGACGCGCCCACCTGAGGACCGGTGCTGGTATTGCCAACGAATACCGTCTGTGTAACGATCTGTCCCGTCGCATCTTTTACGCTTACCGTGTGATTGAATGGTCCATCGGTCACATATAAGGCGCTGCTTTGGTAGGCCGTTCCATCAAATGAGTAGGTGTAGGGCGGTGTACCACCGCTGGCGTGTACCAGCACGCTCCCATTGTAGCTGTTACACCAGGAATTTACAATGTCGATCGTGAGTGAAATTGTGCCAGCCAGCACCACCTTATGTCTCGCGCTCTGCGGAGCGCTGCTGATCGCGGGATAGGGCATCTGGAAAGTCATCCGCTTATTAACCGGCGAACGGTCCTGACCCGCTCTTATACTGCCGTGGATGATGCCGGACCGGTATACCCTGACAGGGCGCACCTGTGCCTGAAGGCCATTCATACACAGCAGTGTACATATGAATATCAGCGCAAATGTCCGGGTCAGAGGGGTCTGTCTACACATGCACTCGAAAAATAATATAAATTTTCGAGATCATGAAGCAATCGAACTTCGCCCAGCCGAAAATGACCATTTTAGTTGCATATGACCAATCAATCACTCCGCACGCAGACTATTGACCGGATTGGCGACAGCTGCCCGGATAGCCTTATAGCCCACCGTTATCCAGGTGATGATCACTGAAAAGCCTATTGCAAGGGCAAAAACACCCAAACCCAGCGGCACATGATAATAAAACCCGTTTAGCCACTGATGCATGAAATAATAGCCCAACGGGGCCGAAATCAAAAAAGCAATTGCCAGCAGCACGGTCCATTCCTTTGAAAACATGTATACAATACTCTGCACCGATGCTCCAAGCACCTTTCGGATGCCTACCTCCTTTGTCTTCTGCATCGCCATAAAGGAAACCAGTCCATATAAGCCCAGACAGGAAATAAAGATCGCGAGAAACGCAAACACCTTGAACAGCTGTGAAATGATCCCTTCCGTATGATAGAAAGATTCGATCCGGTCATCCAGGAAATTGAGGTCATAAATATAGTAAGGATAAGTACCGGTAAAGATCCGATGAATTTTGCTCAACGTTGTACTCAGCTTATCGGCATCCATCCGGAAGGCCACATAGTTGTAGGCACCCTTATTGGATAGTAGCGCCAACGGTACTATCGCATCCCGTAATGACTTACTGTTATAATCGTGAATGACGCCGACAATGGTATACCTGGGCGCATTGCCGGAGGAGAATGAAATGGTTTTCCCCAAGGCGTCCCTTGACGATTTTAGCCCCAGATCTTTTACCAGGGTTTCATTGATCATCACCTCCCGCGCCGAATCTTCCGGATAAGGAATTCGCCCTTCCGCCAGACCGATTTGAAACGTACGCAAATAACCGGTGTCGGCAAACTGCCTGGCCACACCGAAATCTTTTTTTACAGGATCATTCCCGAAATAAATATCACCAAAGGCGCTTCCCCAACTCGCCGGCGCATCCATGCAGAGACTGGCCGCCCTGACACCCGGCACGCTTAAGATTTCGTGTTCCAGATAGCCATATTTTAGCATGTCCAAGCTGTCGCTGGGCAGTTCCAGCATAGCCACGGCCTTCTTTTCAAACCCCATCGGCTGGCTGCGAAAAAATTGCATTTGCCGGACGACCACCAGGGTGCCGATGACCAGTAATTGGGCAATAACAAACTGTACGACCACCAAACCACGACGCAGCGAAATGCCGCCGACTACTTTGGCGCTGATCTTACTCTTGATTGCTTCCGCCGGGTTGAAACGGGACAGGATCATCCCGGGATAAAAACCGGAAAGTAAGGTCACCATTACCGCGGTTATCGCCAGAAATAGGAGGATGGAAGGGTTTTGCCATAGATCGAGACTCAACGCCTTTTTCATCATCTCTCCGAGGTAAGGGACGGCAAGCCACGCCAGCATCGTTCCCAGCACAACTGCGACAAGACTTATCAGGGCAGTCTCCTGCAGGAACTGGCTCAGCAGGCCGGTACGAGTGCTCCCCAGAACTTTTCTCACGCCGATCTCTTTGGCCCGGCTGACCGATTGCGCCGTCGCGAGGTTAATAAAATTGATGCAGGCAACCAGCAGCAGAAAACTTCCGATGATCCCTAAGGCCCAGAGCTCCTTTGGTGTCAAAGCATCTCCTTTCCAGGTACCGAAGCGCGTATCGAGATGTATATCCTTTAGCGGCTGAAAGGACAATGATACCCTTGTATCGCCTTTTACCAGGTCCGCGGGGTAATATTTATTGACGAAGCGGGGTAACTGCGCCGCGGCAGTCTTGATATCCTTTCCATTTCCCAGCAAAATGTAGCATTCCGAGCACCAATTTGCATTCCCCCATTGAGCGATGTCTGCGAAACCCTGTCGATTGACCTTCCGGAAGGTGGCATAAGATGCACCGATACTGACCGGAATATCGGTATTGTCTGGAAGGTCTTTAAAAACGCCGGTTACTTTTAACGGTACCCGGAAAGACCATAACTGAATCATTTTTCCGATCGCATTTTTCGGGTTGCCGAAAAAAGTTGTTGCCACACTTTGGTTTAGCACCACGGTGTTCGGATCGGTCAATCCGCTGGCATTCCCCTCCAGCCAAACAAAGTCGAAGAGGTTATACAACGAAGGCTCGGTAAAGAATATCCCGTCATTCTGTTTGAACACATGCTCGTCCTCAAGCCCCCGTGGCCCAGGTACATGTATTTGTGCGCCGCTGACATTCCACAAGGCGGCCACTCTTTCGAACTGTGGAAAATCAAGCCGCATGGCGTCCGGCAACAAAATAGGTACGGACCCTTCACGCTCCACTGCCTCGCCATTGGCGCTTTTTGTAAATGTGCTGGTAACCCGGAAAATTCTGTCCCGCTTGGACTGAAAGCCGTCATAGCTCAGCTCGTAATGCATTACCAGAAAGATCAGTACGCTGGCCGCGACACCGACTGCCAGCCCGGCAATATTTATGATAGAAAAAGCTTTTTTCTTCCAGAGATTCCGGAGGGCGATTTTGAAAAAATTTTTCAGCATAAAGCAGATTTACCTCCGAACAGCAGCCAAGTGGATGCCAGATTTATATTAGTGTGTTAATCAAATAATTGTAGATATTCTTACCCTGCAAATTGTCCGGTTTTGATACGCGCCCTGTCCTGTTTGAGCGGGAGGTGACTTCAGCAGTTTCACAAATAAGAAATTCAATAAATAGAAATCAGATCAATGACGCTTGTGTAGTATTCGGTGGCGTATAAGTTGTGTCCGGCCGGATCGACGACGATCCCGCCCACTTCGGACAGACATTGGTCGCATAGGGTGGTTACGACGCCGGCGGGTGTGATCATCCGAAGGTGTTCTCCCAGGGCGGAACTTTGATCGGCTACGTATAAATTGCCGGCGGCATCGATGGTGATATACGTGGGTTCGGCAAAACTGGCGTTTGTGCCCGTTCCATCCTTCTCCGCGGACGTGCCGCTGCCGGCAAAAGTCGAAAAGACGCCTCCCGGCGTGATCTTCCGGATCTGATTGTTGCCGGCGTCTGTTACGTAAATATTGCCGGCCGTATCTACCGCTACACCACTGGCGCCACCGAAGTTGGGTTCGTCGGGCGGGTAGGCCTGGTTATCTATATTAAAGAGGAATTGTCCGTTGTTGTCCCCCCTCGATCCGGTTCCGAGAATAGCCCAGCTGGCCGGCCCGGAGTTATAAATGATCACAATGGTATTGCTGCACGCCACGTATAGATTACCTGCACGGTCCATGGTGGCCCCTTGCGGGGACCATTGTAATGAGGTTGGGAAGGGGGTTGTTACACCCGCTGCTTTGTTGGCGGGAGGAG
>DATMLR010000509.1:0-6368 GCA_035570015.1 Puia sp. | reverse complement strand
GGAAAGAAATACCTGCTCGACTGCGGCATGTTCCAGGGAATGGGCACCCAGACCGACGTCCTCAACCGCAACTGGGGCTTCACCCCCGCCCAGGTCACCCACCTCATCCTTTCCCACGCCCATATCGACCATAGCGGTCTCATCCCCAAACTGGTCAAGGACGGCTTTACGGGCAACATATTCTGTACTCCCGCCACCCGCGAACTAACCGGCGTCCTCCTCGAAGACTCTGCCGGGATCCAGGAAGATGATATCAAATATGCCAATAAGCGCCGAAAGGCTGAAGGCCAGCCCTACCTACAACCCTTATACGACACCAATGATGCCAAACGGGCCATGGACCACTTCGTCAGCGTCGAATACGACACCTGGCACCCCGTCGACGAAGACGTCCAGGTTCTCTGGACCGACGCCGGCCATATCATCGGCAGCGCCGCGGTTCATCTGAAAATAAAAGAAGACGGGAAAGAATATCATCTTACTTTCAGCGGCGATGTCGGCCGCTACAAGGACGTTATTCTCCGCTCCCCCGCAGTCTTCCCCCAGGCGGATCACATTCTCATCGAATCCACTTACGGCAACAGCCTCCACGACCCCATCGCTAATACGCCCGACATGCTCCTCGACTGGATCGTAAAGACCTGCCTCAAGAAGAAAGGGAAGCTCATCATCCCCGCCTTCAGCGTCGGCCGCACGCAGGAACTGCTTTTCGCGCTCAACACGCTCGAAGAAGAGAAGCGCCTCCCGCCACTTGACTACTATGTGGACAGCCCCCTGAGCATTTCCGCCACTGAGATCGTTAAACACTACCCGCAATACTTTAATGAGACGATTCAGAAAGTGTTGAAGACCGACAAAGACCCCTTCGCCTTCCAGGGCCTCAAGTTCATCAAGACGGTTGACGAATCCAAGCTCCTCAACTACCGCAATGACCCCTTTGTTGTCATCTCCGCCAGCGGTATGGCCGACGGCGGACGCGTCGTACACCACATCAGCAACAACATCGAGAACTCCCGCAATACCATCCTCCTTGTCGGCTACTGCGAACCTCACTCCCTTGGCGGCCGCCTGATGGCCGGCGCCAAAGAGGTACATATTTTCGGCGTCCTCCACGAAGTTCATGCGGAGATCGGCAGCATCCGCAGCATGAGCGCCCACGGCGATTATGAAGACCTGCTGCAATTTCTGTCCTGCCAGGATCCCAAACAAGTCAAAAAAGTCTTCATCGTCCATGGCGAATACGACGTCCAGCAGGCCTTCCGCGACCGCGTGATCCAGAAGGGATTTGCAACCGTCGAGATCCCGGAATTACATCACGAAGAAGATCTGTCATAATTCCATCAACCGCATCAACAACGCAACCTGATTCGCCGCACGGTTGTAGTTATGTCCCGGATAGCGCGCCCCATAATACACATCCCCGTTCAGATGATCTGTTAAGAACCGTAGCGCCTGCATATACACCATGAATAACCCACTATACCCAAACCTTTCCCGCTCCGCCCCGTTCAACACATCCGCCATCTCTCTCATATACCCCTCATAGATCGCCTCATAGAACTCCCGCCGCACGACAACTGCCGACAAGTCGACCTCCTCCTCACTCGCCGGTGAAACATACGTCCGGATCATATCTCCGACATCACTGATAAAGTAACCCGGCATCACCGTATCCAGGTCGATCACACAAAGCCCCCGATCCCGATCGTCAAACAACACATTGCTGATTTTTGTATCGTGATGCGTCACCCGCAGCCGAAAACCCGGATCAGCCTTCAAGCCCACATATACATCCACCAAACCCCGTTGCCCCTGCAGAAACGAGATCAGCCCGGTGGAATCTCTGACCCGCGAGCTTTCACCGGAAACAACCGCCCGATCGAACTGCTCATATCGCAACGCCAGATCGTGGAAATGCGACAAGGTTTCCTGCAATTGAGTCACATCGAAATCCCGTAGCATCCGGGTAAATAACCCGAACTGCCGTGATGCCTCAAAGGCCTGCTCCGGATTGACAACGACGTCAAACGTCCTTGACCCTGCAACGTACGGGAACATCCGCAGATAGCCGCCGCCAACATCGCGATAGAAAGCCGACCCCTCAGCAGTACGCAACGGTGCTGCAAAACGATACTGCGGCTCATGTTCCGCCAGCCACCGTCCGATCTTGTCCAGATTGTCGGCGATTGCAACAGGATTGGTAAAGACCTCCGTATTTACCTCCTGCAGGATATAAGCTTTCCCGCTATCCGTTTCTACCTTCCACGTACGATGAATCAACCCCGAACCGATCGGTACCAGCGAAAAATGTTCAATATCCGGCAAATATGCACGGAGCGCCGTCTCTATCATAGCCCCAAACCTACTATCTTTATGGATACTATCAAACCGATTATGACGCCAAAACCCCTTGTTTTCCTCGCCGTGCTCGCCTTCGCTGCCTGCGGAATCGCGTTCCCCTCCTGTGGGCAAAAAGAAGATCTCACGAGTACCGTAGACCATTCCGGTTCTATCGAAACGTCAGTTACCGTCGAACACGCCGACAGCACCCATGACGTCGTCCTAACCACCCACAAGGTCTGGGCCAACGGCAATGTATATTCTACCATCGTCCACCGCGACACGGTGCCCGGTCTCGGCCTGATCAGCACGGAAGGGGAGGACAGCAGCGGCAACACCAGGACCGTCGCCGTGCAAAAGGATTACCAGATCTTCATTACAATGAAGTAGCCATGAAAAAGACAAAGGAAATCCAACTGGTCCTCATCACGGCTTTGTTCGCCTCCTGTAATCATCCCGAGCCGCAATGGCGCGCCGGCGGCAGGACCTATATCCGAAGCGACAGCACCGCATCTTACACCCTGATGGCCCATCCGCATCCTGGAAACCCACTGATGTTTTATGCGTTCCGCCCTTATGGGATCTATACTGCCTTCGGTTACAGGCGCCTGGGCTACTATTCCAACGCACTCAGCGAAGAAGTGAATATCGGCCATAGCGCGATCAAAAGTGCGATCGTCCGCGGCGGCTTTGGCGAAAGCGCTCTTTCAGTTGAATCCTAAATCAACCCCATGCAACGCTTCGCCATTCCTCCCCGGAACAACTGGCAACAGGCCGTCGAACAGCTTGGCTTTGGCTTCCACACCGCCAACTCCCCCTACTGGGATGAAAGCGCCTATTACTCCTTCAGCCTCGACGAGGTCAACCTCATCGAGAAGGCCACCGCCGAACTGTGGGATCTTTGCCTTGGCGCCGTCCAGCACGTCATCGACAATAACCTCTACGCCCGTTTCGCCATCCCTCCCGAATTCATCCCTTATATCGAAAAGACCTGGGAAGAAGACCATCCCTCTATCTACGGCCGGTTCGATCTCTGCTATAAGGACGGGCAGGTCAAACTCCTCGAATTCAACGCAGATACTCCAACCAGCCTCTTTGAGGCCGGCATCATCCAGTGGTTCTGGCTCCGCGACTTCGATGCCGATAAAGACCAGTTCAATAGCATCCACGAAAAACTGATCGCCTATTGGAGCTTCCTCCAAACTTACCTCCATCCCGGTAAACTCCATTTCGCCTGCGTCCGTGAATCGCTCGAAGACCTCACCAACACCGAATACCTCCGCGACTGCGCCATCCAAAGCGGGCTCGGGACCGAGCTCTTGTTTATCGACGACATCGGTTGGGACAAGACACGCAAGATCTTCGTCGACCGCCACGATCAGCCGATACAGAATATCTTTAAATTATACCCCTGGGAGTGGATGATGGGCGAAGAATTCGGGCCGGACATTCTGACCGACCGCAACGTCTCTTACTGGATCGAGCCCGCCTGGAAAATGATCCTCTCCAACAAGGCCATCCTCCCCATACTCTGGGCGCTCTACCCCGGCAGCCCCTGGCTTCTGCCCGCTTACCTCGAACCGGACCGCCTGACCGACTACGTCCGCAAACCCATCCTCTCCCGTGAAGGCGCCAATATCGAGATCAGAAGAGGTGGCAACCTCATTCGGCAAACCGGCGGCGAATACGGCGCCGAAGGATATATCTACCAGCAACTGTTTACTCTCCCCGACTTCGATGGCAGACGCCCCGTCCTCGGGAGCTGGGTCATCGGGCAGGAACCCGCGGGCATGGGCATCCGTGAATCCGACAGCCTCGTTACCGACAACCTCAGCCGCTTTATCCCGCACTTGATTATTTAATCGCGCCGCGCCCGCGCGCCCTCACTTCACTGATTTCATCTGCCCCCTCCTCGCCACCCGACGCACCTCCACCTTATCCCCCAACAGCCTCCCCCACGGCCGCATCTCCGGAATACGATCGAAAATAATCTTCAGCACCCCGATAAAAGGGATCGACAGGAACATCCCCGCCAACCCCCAAACTGCCCCACCCAGCAGCACCGCCACCACCGACAACAGCGCATTGATCCGCACCTTCGCCGATACGATATACGGGATCAGGAAGTGGTTGTCCGTGAACTGGATGATGATATAAGAGATCGCAATCCCGATCTGCGTATTATACCCTTCCTTCGTGATCGTCGCCACCATGATCGGCAACGCCGCCGCCAGGATACCTCCAAAGAACGGCAGCACATTCAACAACGCCCCAAGCACTCCCATCAGCACCGCATACTGCACCCCCAAAATGAGCAGCGCGATCGTATTCAACGTCGCCACGATCGCCGCTTCAATCAGCAACCCGTACATGTAGGACTGGATAGCACCCCGCACTTGCCGCAGCACCGTACTCACCTCCTCCGCATTCTGCTCCGCAAAGATCTCGTAGAGGAAATTCAGGATGAGGTTCTTATAATAGAGCAACAAAAAAGTATATATCGGCAACAGAAACACCGAACCCATCGTCCCTGCCATCGACCCCAGCAACTGCCCCAGCAGGGGCTTGATCGCCTTCCGGGCCTCTGCGAGATAGGCATCGGTCTTCGCCAACGGGATGTTCCAGTGCTGCATCAGGTAGTTCTGTGTCCGCGTGAGCAGCTCTGAACCTTTTTTCTCCAACAGGGGCAGCTGATCGGTGAACTGCATCATCTGATTAGCGAGGAAATACCAGATCCCGCCGATCACCAGGATAGCCACAATCAGGGAAACCGCGATCGCCGCAATCCGCGGGACCTTCCAGCGAAGCAGCCGCTCCATCAACGGGTTCAGCAGGACGGCCAGGAATACCGCAAAGGAAAAAGGTATCAATATCCCTCGCAGATTCGCCAGCGCGAACGAGACAAGGACCAGCCCGAATAGAATGACCGTCGCCCGGATGTAGAAAGGATAATTATGGGAAGTAGGCATACTACTCTATATGCTGGCTCCGTGCCGGATTTTTACTATCTTACGACCAACACGGCGGCCGATAAAAACCAGCCGTATTTGCCCAAAATGAGTAGAATATTCCTCACACTCCTCCTCTCGGCAGCGTTTCATTCCAGTCCATCCGCCGGATCGTCACCACGCATCCCCCGAACGGTCCCGCTCGCCCTTCCCCCCTCCGGCCGCGACATCGTCAAAAAAATGCATGACCGATACGCCGGTAAGTGGTACACCACCTTCACCTTCACCCAAACCACCCAGCAATACCGCAACGACACCCTTCGCAACACCCAGATCTGGCACGAATTCATTCGCTTCCCTGACCGCTTTCGCATGGACTTCGGTGTACCGGACAGCGGCAACGCGGTCATTTTCCGCGGCGATTCCGCCTATCGGTTCCGCAACGGCCAGTTGCGATCCACCACCATCAACAACAACGAAGGCCTCATCTTCCTGCTCGGCGGGATGTACTTCTATTCGCTCGATCAGACCTGCCGGATCCTTAGCGACTCCTTGCACTTCGACCTCACCGCGTCCCGCGAAGACAGCTGGCAGGGGCGCCCCGTCTATGTCATCGGCAAGGAAGGCGCCAACCAACTCTGGATCGATGAGCAAAACCTCTGCCTTGTTCGAATGCTCAAGACGGACAACCACATGGACGCTCGCTTCGAAGACTGGCAGCCTGTTGAAGGGGGACTCTGCGAAACCAAATGTGAGTTCTATATCAATGGGAAATTGATCCAGGCGGAGATCTATAACGAGATCAAGACCAACGTCACCCTGGCAGACAGGATTTTCGATCCCGCCAAATTCAACACGTCCTGGTGAGCGCCAAGAAATCACCCGGCAAGTTGAAAGCGATCCACCTGGCTGCGGTCATCTTCCTGACCGTATCCGGCGGCCCTTATGGACTGGAGCAGCTCTTCGCCGGCACTGGTACTCAGGGCGCCATTCTCCTGCTGCTCATCACGCCCCTTTTATGGGACATCCCCACCATTCTCACCGTTCTCGAGCTCAACAGCCTCATGCCGGTGACCGGCG
>DATMLR010000508.1:0-17395 GCA_035570015.1 Puia sp. | reverse complement strand
GGGACACGGTCATCATTCTCGCATTTTACCTTAAAAAGGTAATGACCGTCAGGAAGATCGGTGTAACTGGCAACATGGCCGTTCGCTGCATAGACCCAACCCGGGTCGATACCCTCCAGCTGATAATAGTACCTGGTCCGGATATCGGCATAGCTTAAAGATGAATACTGGATGCTGATGAAATTTTGACGATAAGAGAATATCGCGGTATCCGATCCATGGAGGACCGAATCGATGGACAAAGGATGATCAAAGATCCGCATCCCGGTAATGGTTACATCACGGGGAGGGACATGCGCAATCAGGCTGTCCGGATTGAAGCAAACGAACCCTCCGTCATAACCGGCCAGCAGTCGGCCGTCCCGCAGACAGTAGAACCGCAGCAGGTTGGAGAAATCATTCCCTGCGATCCCGTCCTCTAACCCATAAGTAGTCACATGCCGGGTCGTTAGATCTATGCGGCAAATTCCCTGATCCGTTGCCGCCCAGAGGCTGCCCGGCGCGCGGAAGTACAGCGCGGTTACATTATTCGTAGGCAGACCGTCCGCAGCGGTAATATAAGACCAGTTCCCACGCGACATATTGGACAGATTGATGCCGTCATCGGACGTTCCCACCGCCTGAAGGGTATCCCCGATCCGGATGACCGATTGGAGCGCTGCACTGGAGATACTGCCCGGGTGGCTTTGCGGGGTGTCCGCCGAAACAAAGCTGCCTGTTTCAGGAAAAAACTCCTGCAGGCCGTGATCAAGGGTCGCGACCCGGATATGATGTTCCCGGTCTTCGATCAGGTCAAGCGCTACCGCGGCCGCGTCACCCCGGTAGGGAAGAAAGTCGGGATAATAAGAGAAGCTGTCTGTCCGTGGGTCCCATTTGCCCAGCCCCCGGTAAAGGGCCATCCAGATATTGCCGTCGGCACCGGGCAGCATATTCGAAATGGTCAGGTGGTGCAATCCCGGCGGCTGCCGGTTTTGGAACGTCCCTTTAGTCGGATCGAACACGGAAAGCCAGCCACGCTGGGAGCCAATAGCAATTTTGCCCCCGGGCCTGGGAAGGAAAGACCATACCGCCCCGATCGGAAGCCGGTTTGGGTTCCCGGGATGCTTCTCATCCGCGACATGCCTGGTCTTGAAGTGAAGCGAATGATCAAAGACAAATATGCCGCCGAAATAAGTACCCACCCAGATATCTCCATTGCCCCTTTCAAAAAAACTCATTACCCCGTATTTTGCCGCTTCCCGGCTGCCCGGTGGAAGGAGCGGCACCGAAATGAATCGCTGTTGATCAGGATTGACGATATCGATTCCTGCGTCTGTGCCAACCCACACATCGCCCTCCGGGTCCTCATAAAGATTATGGACAGAACCACCGGAATGAAACGCGTTGACATCAGCCGGATTCTCATGAACAGCCTCCAGCAAAGGCGGTCCATCCAAATGGCCAAGAAGCAAGTCGCCGCCGCTGGCAAACCAGAACGTCCCGCGGCGGTCTTCGAGCATGTCTCCAACAAACAGTCTGCCGGGTTTGTCACCCGGCCGCCGGCCGCCGGCCTCAGGGTCATGCAGGGCAAAGCGGGTAGTCTTTCCCGAAAGCAAATCGGCGCGTATCAGCTTGCCGGTGAAGGTATTGATCCACAACCCACGCTCCCGGTCGAGGAACAGCGCTCCCACCCCCTCGTCTATATCGAGCAACGGTATCCGGTGTGGATTATTCAGTCGGTAATAGAACTTCCTTTCCATCAAGTCAAAGACGCAAACCCCATATCTCGCACTATTGATATACAACCGTGCAGACGACGAATCATAACAGATGCCCCGGTAGAAGTCGATATCTGCCGGAATCTGCTCCCGAAAGGAAACTACCCGGCCCGTGGACCTTCGGTATTCTTCAAGAGAATGATTGGAGATCAGCCATACATTATTGTCTTTATCCAGGCAGGCGTTAAGGGCAGAGGCTACGCCGGGGACAAAGTTCCGCCGGAATTTTTCTGTATGAGGGTTGAATAGCGTAAACCCCAAGGGCCAGCTGATGAACCAGAGATTATTATCCGCATCCTGTAACTTGCAGATACTCGCATCGGTAGTGAGGCTATTCGTATCGGCGGGGTTGTGATGCCAGGTCGTAAAGGAATACCCGTCATAGCGCTGGACACCGTTCCGGGTGCTGATCCACATGAAACCTTTATCGTCTCTGAGGATATAGGCTATCTTGTTGCTCGCCAGACCGTCGTCCTTAGTAATATGACGAAAGATATAGGATGAGGACGCCTGCGCCATGACGGGACGGCAGGCCGGCACCTGTGTGATGCTTGCGAGCAATAGCGGTATCAGCCTGGATCGCGCTACCACAGTGTCTAGGGATTGATGTTCTATAAAGCTACTCATTAATAACTACTCCGGTGTCCCCCTAATTGGGGACCCAACCCGGTTTATAAAAAATAGCCTAAATTGTCGCTTCATTATTAATTTTCACTACTATGCTACCATTCGCTTGCCCTTCGTTTCGCCGGGCGATCTTACTTTCCACCCTCGGCCTGCTGACAGGCGCGACGGTCGCCCGAGCCCAGCTTCCGAACGACACAATCAAAGATCATCGTACTACTGAAATCTATTCGCCGGTCCCGCCGGTCGTCACCCCGGGCGCCCGACCTGGCGACGCGCCATCCGACGCGATCATCCTCTTCAATGGCCAGAACGAAGACGAATGGGTCAAGGTCTCCGACGGTTCCCCCGCCAACTGGATCGTTGCAGATGGCATTCTGACCGTTAACAAAAGCACGGGAAATATCCAGACCAAACGCACTTTCACCAATTACCAGCTCCATATCGAATACCGTATCCCCGCCGATATCGAAGGCTCGGATCAAGCCCGCGGAAACAGCGGCGTTTTCCTCGCCTCAACCGGCAAGGGTGACGATGGCTATGAATTGCAGGTATTGGACAACTATCACAACCCGACCTACGTCAACGGCCAGGCCGGCAGCATTTACAAACAGGCCGTCCCGCTGGCCAATCCCTGCCGCCCGCCCGGTGAATGGTCGACTTACGACGTAATCTGGACCGCTCCGACCTTTAACGCGGATAGCAGCATGGCTACCCCGGCAAGGGTCACCGTATTCCTGAACGGAGTGTTGGTCCAGAACAATTTTGTGCTGAAAGGCGTAACCCGTTACATCGGTCTGCCTTACTACAAGGCGCACGGCGCTTGCCCGATCAAGCTGCAGGCGCATGGCGATAAGAGCAAGCCCATCAGCTTCCGTAATATCTGGGTAAGACCGCTATAGGCGGCCGCCGGCGGCTCGACCTACAAGTCCCTCTGCAGCGCTTCGATCGCGCCCGCCAGATAGACAAGTGGCGCATTCCAGTTGATCGCGATCTCATTGGAGGCATATGCTCCGTCCTGATCCGTATAGGAGGTTTCGGGCTCGGAAAATGTATAGTGCTGATGATCCTGCTGGCCGGGATTGGGGCCGCCTGCCATCAGCCCAGGCACTGGCGGAACGATGCCGTCTGCGATCGACGGCCGGTGATGCGGATGCATCGTCGAATGCGACCCGATATCCGTCACAAAACAATACCCCGTCGCGTTCATGCCCAACAGGTAGTCAAGATTGGCCAGCGCAGGCTCAAGATATTTTTTGTCGCGGGTTTGCAGCCAGGCGTTGACCAGCAGCATCCCCTGGTTGGCTGCCACCGAATTGCTGCCCCAGACAAAATCGCTCCGTGATTCGCCGATTACCGTGTGAAAAGCATTCGACCCGATCTTGTCGAGATATCGGTCCGCCATCCCAAGTAACCGCTGGCGAATCGTCTCCGCTGCAGCTTCCATGGGCGCCGGAAGCGAGCGCTGATAGCGCAGCAGCGTATACCCGCCCATCATTTGGACATTCGACCAGGATGGAAGGCTCATCGGATTGTTGAGCTGCGCTCTGATCATTTCGCCGTAGGCAGTGTCTCCCGTCGCGACCATCAGTTCTACCGCCGCCCAGAACCACTCATCCTTAAAGCTGAAGTCTCCGTATGCGCCCGTCGTAACCTGCGGCAGGAAAGACTTGTTCATCGCATTCTGGTCATAGGCCAGATTGGGATGCTGCAGCGCCCATTTCCATGCCAGCTCCGCTGCCCGCAGACAGGAGTCGGAAAGCCCGGGCAGAGAAGTCCGGAAATTGCGCAGCACCCGCGCTGCCTGCGCCATCACTGCCGCAAAGTCCAGCGTGGCGGCGGTCCCTTTCTCCACGACATAGCGCGGGGCCTTCGACACGCCCGGCATCACCATCCCGTCAAAAACCGCGTTTGTGCATTTATGATAGACACCACCGTCGCCCGGGTCCTGCATCGTCAGCATCCAGCGCAGATTATAAAGGACCTCATTCAGCAGGTCCGGGACACCCGCGACCGGTGGAATATTCGTATGCAGTGTATCGAAAAAACCAGGGAAATCCTCATAGGCATCCAGCAGGGTGCCCATCGTGATCCCTGAATTGACAATGTATTTATTATAATCGCCGGCGTCATACCAGCCGCCCGGCGTAGAGATGACCGTGCCCGCCGGCCGGAGTGCCGTCGCCGCTGACGGATGGACCAGCACCTGCGTATCGGGATGACCAGCCGGCCGGCTCCATTGCCCCGCATATTCCGAGGTCAGCGCCATCCCCGACCGCTGATAATAATAACCTTTCAACGCCGCCTTGACCACTGGGTACAATACGCCGTCGCCTATCCGGAACGGATAGGAGGGTTCCATCCCCGGTACCAGCAATCGATAAACGCCATCGATCCTCACCCCCGTGAAATCCGCCAGCCGGGTCGACAAAGAAGAGTTTGCTGAAGCCATCAGGGGGCCCAGCCGGCCCGCGAACACCGTGTCCCCACTTGCCGTCACCACGAAGAACCGGTCTGCCGTCGGCGCGCCGGTTACTACGGCCATTTTCGGCGCCAATGGATAGTAACCTACCTGATTGAGATCGATCATCGGACCCGGCGAGTCAATCTCGCGGCGACCCGGCAAGTCAATCTCGCGACGACCCGGCAAGTCAATCGCGCGGCGACCTTGTCCTTCTGCCGACCCGCGGGCACCTGTCGCGAGGCCGCCTTTTCTAATTGCGGCGAATTCGCCATAATTAAACTTTCCCTCGCCGGAGACATACTCACCACCTTTCGCCACCGCCCTGTACCCTGGGCCGCCGCCCGATCCCGCGTCGGGAGCCATCCCCATCGACCCGCCCGATCCTGCATCGGGAGCCATCCCCACCGACCCGCCCGATCCCGCGTCGGGAGCCATCCCCACCGACCCGCCCGCCGGGTATATCTTCGCCACCCATCCCCCGCCCGGCGCCAGGTGGATCGCCAGCTTATTGTCCCGCGTAACCGGAACCGTCTCGGCCTTATAATCGGTCCCGTCCCGGTCCGCATTGACCCCATCCCGCATGATTGCCGCCCGGTAAGACCCCGGCCCGAGAAAAGACAGATCCACCGTCAGGTCCCTGGCCGACCAATTGGTCATCGCCCCTATATACCACTCCATTGCCTTGCGGCGCGCCATCACCACATATTCCCCCACCGATCCGTCCAATGCCCGCGTTTCATCGAACGATGACGGCACGCCGGTTATGAACCGAACACTTTCCGGCTCCCGCCTGTAACTGGTCGGGTTATCCGACAGCATACTGAACGGCGCCTCATAGACGACATACATCGCCAGCTGATGACATCGCGTACCCTGACTCTCCGGCTCACTGAAAATGGGCCTGAAATTGGCCTTGTTATAGTTCTGCATCGCGCCCGGCGTATAATCCAGCGGCCCCGCCAGCATCCGGATAAAGGGAATGCTGACATCATAACCCGGGAAATCGTCATTAGCCCATTTCTCGTTTTCCATCCCCCGTACACCTTCGAAATTCAGCACATTGGGATAGGTCCGCTGCAGGCCGGTTGGTTTGTACGCGCCATGGAAATCCAGCATCAGATGATGCTCCGCCGCCTTTTGCGCCGCCCGGTAGTAAAAGCGGACCATCTTTTGGTCGTCCCGGTTCATGAAATCCACTTTGAACCCCTTGATCCCCATCTGGGAATAGCGGGTCATGACCTCCTCCATCTTCTGATCCAGCGGCCGCATGCCGGCCCAAAGCCATACCCCGACATTCCGCTCTCGGGCGTACGCGATAATCGCCGGCAGATCGATCTCCGGGACGATCTTCATCAGATCCGTCGGATCGGACCAGCCTTCATCCAGCAGGATATAACCAATATGGTTATCCGCTGCGAAATCGGTATAGTACTTATAAGTATCGGTATTGATCCCCGCCCTGAAATCCACATGCGAGATATTCCAGTCGTTCCACCAGTCCCACGCTACCTTGCCCGGCCTGATCCAGCCGGTATCCGTTACCCTCGCCGGCGATGCCAGTCGGTAAACCATGTCGTTATCCATCAGCTCCCGGTCAAGGTCACTGCAGACGATGATCCGCCAGGGATAGGACCGGGTACCTTCCGTGATCGCAATATAGTCCGCGCGGCGTGTGACCAGCGATTGCAGCTGGTTATGACCACCTTGCCGTTCCTCCAGCGGAAGCGGCGCAAACCGCGCCGTCAGGCCGAAGCCGGTCTCCGCCTGACCGCCGACCGAGCCGCGCGCCCCCACGAACATCCCCGGATATTCTTCCAGATCGGCTTCCAGGATACCAACCTTTCGCCCACCCCCCAGGTCCACCAGGACCGGAAGGAAGGCCAGCGTATCCCTTTTGAACTCCGACAGCCGCATCTTCCGGTAAAAATTTTCGAAGGACGTCGTATAGATGTCCGGGCTGGGGTCATTGACATAGGGTATCCACGCTTCCTCATCCCCGGGAAAATTAAATTCAGCAATCTCCGATCCGATCGTTATAGAGTCCTTTCGTGTCGTCACCCACCGGTACGCAGCGCCGTCATCATAGGCCCGGAAGACGACCCCGTATCCCTCCTTGGAGAAGGTCAGTGTCAGCTGGTTATACCGGGCGCGGATCGAATCCTTCTTGTAGTGCATCGGTATGATCCACTCGTCTCTGGCCTCCCGGGCAGCCCTGACCGCTCCCCGTCCATTCAGAACTTCTCCGCTCCCCAATTGCAGCCTCAGGGTCGATTCCTCCAGCACCGCTTGCCCGCCATGATGCACCGACCATCTTATCCCCTTTGCCCCCAAGGTCACCGAGACCGTGGTAGCGCCGCCGGGCGAAACAAGGTCCGTTACTTTGTCCTTTTGAGCCAAAACCTGCCCGGAAAGGCAAAACAGCAGCAAAGCAGCAGCAATCGCGACAGAAATTCGCATAGAAATAACGTTTTAGATTACCACTAATGTCGGTACTTTCCGGCATGGACGCGGAAAATTACGATCCTGGGTCCCCCGGTTCGGGGTCCAAAGTTAATGTTGGGGTTGAAAAAAATAATTTGTAAATTGGGAAAAGGCATCGTCTCACCAAAAACAGGCAATATGAAAAAAGTTTCGCATCTTCTGGCCCATAAAGGAAAAAGAAGGATCGAGTCGGTTTCCCCCGGCACCACTGTCCTGGAAGCGTTGCGGATGATGGCAAACCAGAACATCGGGTCGGTACTGGTCATGGAGGGGAACCAATACCTCGGGATCATGACAGAAAGAGACTACTCGCGCAAGGTGATCCTGCTGGGTAAATCCTCCACCGACACCCCCGTGGCGGAGATCATGTCCACTGACTTTCCTGCGATTACGCCCAACGACACCGTGGAATTCTGCATGCAACTGATGTCCGACCGGAATATCCGCTACCTGCCGGTATTCGAGGACAATCTACTCTGCGGCATCGTAAGTATCAATGACGTCGTCCGGGAAACGATCCTGACACACGAAGAGACGATTACGCACCTCAAAGATTATCTGCATTCCGGTGGTTAACCGAGTGAACCCAACCGGGCAAAGCGAACGCGTCAATTCTTAAAATACTTGTTCAATAACCTTTCCAGCCGGGCCTGGTTCAGCGGTTTATGCTCGAATCCGGAGACTTCAGGAATCGAAAGGGTTCTTTTCTCATCATCCGGATTGAGCGAAGTGGTCAGCATAATAAGGACCGTTTCCGCTTTCTTCTCCTGCGACAGTTCGCGGTATTTCTCCAGGAATTCCCACCCATCCATGGCGGGCATGTTGATATCCAGGAAGATCAGATCAGGCTGCAGATATTCCTCCAGCTCACCCCGCAGATAATCCAGTGCCGCCTGACCGCTTGGCGCTACCCGGATATGCCTGGCACAGCCCGATTGCTCGAGGGTCAGCTTGTTGAGGAAATTCGTCGGCTCATCGTCGTCGATGAGTAGGATGCAATTCAGTTTTTTCACGATCTCTTCGTTAAAAGAGCCATATAACGAAGATACAAGATTCACCAACGATTAACCGATTTGGGTAGGAAAAGTGGTAAATTTGGTTTATACAACCGTTTATAGAGGTATGGCCGAAACACTTCAAAGGGATGAGCTCATTGTTAGGGACATTGTCGACACGGCCCGTGGACTATTCAAAAAATCCGGGTTCAAAAAGACCACTATGGGCGATATCGCCCGTAGCCTGGGCAAGGCGAAGAGCTCCCTGTACTATTACTATCCCAGCAAGGAAGACATCTTCGAAGCCGTCCTCCATACCGAGATGGACGAATTGCTGGAACAGATCCACCAATCTATCCGTCATGCCGCTACCTCAAAGGAAAAACTGATCATCTATTGCCGCTGCCGCCTGGTTAAACTCAACGAACTTTGCAACCTGAGCGACGCCCTCAAAAGCGAGATCGGCGAATTGCACGAACTTCATTGCATCACGACGGACCTCAAACGCCAGTTCGATACTACCCACGTCGAGCTCGTCCGGGAGATCCTCGCCGAAGGGGTAAACAACGGTGAATTTAAAAAACTCAACGATCAAAACATTGAGCTCGTAGCGTATCTGATGGTTAGCGCTTTTCGCGGCCTGGCGGCTCCGCTCATGGTCTCGCAACGCCTAAGTCCCCGGCTCGACCTGCAGATCGATTCCATCGTCGACATCATGGTAGAGGGTATTGGCGCAAGTCCTAAGGCTGCAGCGCCTGCGCCCAACGGTTCACCAGCCGGCCAACCCACCCAACCTTTACATAGAGAAGATTGAAAAGGCCGATCCCGGTCAGCCCGCAGCCAATCCCTGCCAGTACATCCAGCGCATAGTGATGGCCGCTATACACCGCCGCGAACCAAATGCCCACCATGATCGCCGCGAAAAGGACATTGATCCTGCCCAGCCTGTACTTCATCCCGAAGTAAAAAACGGTCAGCGGGTAGGCGGCATGAAGTGAAGGCATTGCCGCAAATACATTGGAGCTCTTCGAATACAACGCGGAGAAGACCCCCGCATGAACGAAGCTGTCGAACCGCCCCAGTCCCGCTACGTTGCCGGGCGTACGCGGATGGAACACAAAACCATACTCGTGCACATACCACGGCGGAGCAACCGGACAGATATAATAGATTACGAAGCCCAGCAGATTGACCAACAAAAAGCTGAGGGCATAGCGGAAGAACCACTCCTTGTTGCGATAGAACAAATACCCCGCAAACGCCAGCGGCAGCGGGATCCAACAGAGATAACACATCCCGGTCAGCACATCCAGGAAAGTCGTCCGGTGCGCCAGCCAGTATTCATTCGGCGTTTGCCCCCCGATCCCGAACCATCTTTGCTCCAGCCGGTAAATACTTTCGATCTGCACGGCGTTGTAGCGGTAATTTGGAAATGCTTTCATTGAATCGAACAGGATCCAGAAAACGATAAAGACCGTGAACCCCAGAATAAAGCGTCGGGTAACGCCGGAGAGATAGAATAGACTATTGAAAAGGATCACCAGTACCAGCTGATCTGTTTTGTATCCGATCAACCACGCCGCCAGCAGCAGATATCCGATGGAAAAACCGGTCGCGATAATCACATTGCGAAGCGTTAGCGGAACCCCGGTCCTTTCCCCCGTCAGCGGAACCCCGGGGTTCAACGGACCACCTCCTTGCCGGCCTGAACTGTCCCGTTTCCAATCTCGGCTGCCTCCATACCTGCACCCACAGCATTCCCCGGCACCGTAACGGTACCATTCGCGGCGGGAGCCCCAGCTTGCACCGTTTTCGCAGCCGTCTCCCGCGCATCCAGCGTTCGCCGCGCATCCCGCAGCCGCCCGATGGCCGTCCAATTGGCCAAAAAAGCCATGATCGTCAGGGGTATAGTGAATATCGAAATCGTCTCGAAAACAGGAAACCCTGTATCCGGCAGCGTCACCTTATAATTCCCACCCATCCAATGTGATGCAATCCCGCACGCCAGCGCCGAAACCCCTATAATGATCACCCGTTCGGGACGCTGCATCAAGCCATCCTTACATTCGATCCCCAACCCTTCCGCCCTTGCCCGGGTATAGCTCACCATCATACTACCGATCATACCGATGAAGGCAAACAGCGAGCTCAGGAAATAATGCATCGCCACGAGGTACCAACAAATGCCAAGGAACAGGATCAGCTCGCTGTACCGATCCAGCACCGAATCATACAGGGCGCCAAAAGGTGAGCTCATGTTGCCAAGCCGGGCCACCTGACCATCCAGCATATCGAAAAGTCCCGCAAAAAGGATCAGCGCCCCCGCCCACCCGACGTAAGAAAGATCACCCCGGCGGCCCTCTTCAGCCCCGGAAATAAAAATGATCGCCACCCCGATATTGAGCAGCAATCCGATCGTCGTGACCATATTGGCCGTCAACCCAGCTTTGATCAGTAACCGGACCACCGGGTTGATGATCTTATAGATGCCGAGCTGCAATTTTTTCCGGGTAGTCATTTTTCCTTTCGCTTCTGATTGGTTGACAATCCGTAAAGATACTATGTTCATTCTGAATTTTTGAATACCCAAAGCCTTTGTAAAGTATAATTATAAACCACTGCAACAGTTGTCGCCGTGATGACTTTGGCCAGTATGGGCGGGCAGCCTGCCCGGCTCAGCAGATAAAGCCCCGCGGCATTGAGCGCAAGATTTCCGATCCAAACCAATACATACCGATTCAGCTGGTCCGCCCATTTCCCGTCCCGCGCATTGAACACCCAGTGGCGGCTGATCGAAAAATGCGTAATTCCGCCGCAGATCGTTCCCGTCACTCCATAGATCATCACTCTCCCGCTGGCTGCTGCCGAAGGAAGTCCCGCCCAATGAAGCAAAAGGAAGGTTACCAGAAAGTCAACCCCTGTCGCCAATAGGGAGGCCAGTTGTGCTTTTGTAAAGGTGATCATGCTATTTTTACAAAAGAAGGGACAAATACGACCAGCTGCAGGAGCAGGTTAGCATAAACTCCAGCCAGCACATCATCCATCATAACGCCCCAACCCCCATGCAGGTTTTCCATTTTCCGGATATAAAGGGGTTTGGCGATATCAAACACCCGAAATAACAGCAATCCGACCAGTAAGTAGGGCCATCGAACCGGTACGAATAATAAGGTAGTCCCCATGCCGGCCGCCTCATCAATAACGATCCGATAATTGTCCTTCCCCCATCCGGCTTCAACCTTTCCGGCACTGTAAACCCCAAGGAAGAACAAACCCAGCGTAATCAGCAGGGGCAGCCAGAAATGCCCTGCCCCGCCGCGCCAGGCGAAATACCAAACGATACAGCAAACCGCAGCGGCAACAGTACCTCCACCTTTGGGAATATATCCTATTCCCAGGCAGGTGCAAATGAGCCGGTGGATGCGCAACATCACGCAGTTATTTCTTCCTCAGCATAAGTGAGCCCTTCCGGATTCACCAGCTCCTGACCCATCAGCTTCCGCAATGCATTTTGCAGGACCGTCAATTGCTTGAAAATATCATGTTCCGGCCGGAAACCCGGCGCGTGCTGCGGCGACTTGAAATAGAACGAAAGCCATTCCTGTATCCCGCTCAACCCGGCCCGCTTTGCCAGATCGCCGAACAACGCCAGGTCCAGAACCAGCGGCGCAGCCAGGATCGAGTCACGGCAGAGGAAATTGATCTTGATCTGCATCGAATAACCCAGCCAGCCGAAGATGTCGATATTATCCCAGCTCTCTTTGTTATCTCCATGCGGTGGATAATAGTTGATGCGGATTTTATGGTACAGTTCGCCATAAAGCTCGGGGCTGAGATCGGGGCGAAGGATATCCTCCAGCACGCTTAATTTTGACACTTCCTTGGTCCGGAAATTATCCGGCTCGTCCAGCACATATCCGTCCCGGTTACCCAGAATATTAGTCGAAAACCACCCTTTCACCCCCAGGGCGCGCGCCTGCAGCCCGGGCGCCAGAATGGTCTTCATCAGGGTCTGCCCCGTCTTGAAATCCTTGCCGCCGATCGGGGTCTCGGTCTGCTTGGCCAGTTCTACTAACGCCGGGATATCCACTGTAAGATTGGGCGCGCCGTTCAGGAAAGGTACCCCCAGCCTCAGGGCGGCATAGGCATAGATCATGCTCGGAGCGATCCGCGGATCGTTTTCTTTCAACCCCCTTTCGAACGCATTCAGATTTTCGTGGACATCCGCCACCTCCGTATATTTCTCCGTGGACCCGCACCAGACCATCACCAGCCGGTCGCAACCCCGCGTATCCTGGAACCGGGTGATATCCTCCATCAACGCCTTCGCCAGGTCATATTTCGTCGGCGCTTCCTTCACGTGGGTGCCATCCAGGTTTTTAATATAGCTTTTGTCAAAGACCGCTTTCATCGGCTTCAGCGCTTCCAGCTGAGGCCGCAGCAGTTCCAACGTATGGGGCTCCAGTACTTTCGCCCTGCTCGCCGCCTGGTATACATTATCTTCGTACACATCCCAACCCCCGAATACAATATCCTCGAGGTTGGCCAGTGGTACAAACTCCTTAATTTTCGGATAATTATCACCTGTCTTCCGATTCAAATGAATGCTGCCCATCTGTGTAAGAGAGCCAATCGGTTGCGCGATCCCTTTTTTGACGGCCTCAACCCCCGCGATCAGAGTGGTTGCTACAGCGCCAAGACCTGGGATCATCACACCCAGCCTGCCAGTCGCTTCTTTAACTTCCATGTTGAAAATTTTAAGGTTGAAAAAACTTAACAAAAATATCAAATTAACAGCTTTTCGAACAAAATTGTTTTTTGGTCGAAAGAAATTACATCCGAGTGACATTGAGTTTCCTACACAGAGATTTTCCGATCCCGTGCTACATTTTTCCACTCTCCTGTGGTCCTGCCCGCCTCGATTGTAATAGCGCGTTCATATAGCGCCACGGTAGGACAAATATGATAGGGGACCCCATAGAGCACATCCCCGATCCGGTAACCATGACCCGGACCGGCTTCTACGACCAGATGCTCCTCACTCTGGCCCACTGCGCGCAACTCCGGCCCATTTAAAAAGAACACCCGCCGGCTCAACTCATTCTCCGCGGCAATGGACTTATGCCCGAGATCGAGACAAAGCCGCGTGCCCCCCCGCAGGGAAATCACCCGTGTGACCACCAGCGCGTCCGGCGTAAAAGGCTGCCCCGGAAATTGATCCCCGTATCCCTTGTCCCAATAGACGAAGGTTCCCGGGCTGCACTGGATCTCCTGCGCCCGGCCGGCATGTACCGGGAAGGTCGGCGAGCCGCCCGCGATGATTGTCAGGTTCTTTCCGGTCTCCGCTCTCAACGCTAAAACCGGCCCAAAAGCCTCATCACATTTTGCTTTGAGCGCCGCCGGGTCGGTATCCCTGATATGACCGTCATAAACATGTAATCCAACCGGTTCGATCCCTTCAAGTCCGAGCGCTGTCTGATAAAGTGCCAGCGCTTCCTGCCCCGGCGCAATCCCCGTCCGGTCCATTCCGACATTCAGGTCGAGATACACCGGCACTACCAATCCGGCAGCGCCGAACACCTTCGACATCGCCGCCGCCGCGTCAGGATGATCGATCAGGCAGGAGAAAGTCGTCGAAGGATATTGCCGGATCAATTGCAGCAGCCGTCCCACCTTCGGGCCGACTGGCTGATATGCCAGCAGCACATCGGGCGCCCCTGCGAGCGCCAGCATTTCCGCCTCCGCGATCGTCGCACACTTGAACCGCTGGATACCTGCATCCAGCATCAGCTGCGTCACCGCCGGTGACTTATGCGTCTTCACATGCGGCCGCAGCCGCCCTGCATCTCCCACCATCCCGACAGCCCGGGCGATATTTTGACGCACCCGCTCCGGATAGACCACCAGCGCCGGCGTATCCAGCTCGTCGATGTTCTCTATTTCATACCATTCCTTGGACATACGCATAATTTACATTCATACGCATAATTTAACTTAGTGCAATTCGAATAACACCTCCACCTCCACCGGAATATTTCCCGGCAGCGAACTCATCCCCACCGCGCTTCGCACCCCTACCCCGTTTTCCGGTCCCCATACCTGCGCGAACAACTCGCTGCATCCATTGATCACATACGGATGTTTCTCGAAGTCCGGCGTGCAGCCCACCATTCCAAGCGTCTTGATTACCCGCTTTACTTTATCGAGACTGCCCAGATGCGCCCGCACCGTCGCCAGGATCGCCAATCCCACCTGTCGCGCCGCCAGTTTCCCTGCATCCGCATCGAGGTCCTGCCCAACCCGTCCCTTGATCAGCGTCTTGTCCTCCAGCAGCGGCCCATGGCCCGAGACATAAAGGTACTTCCCATCCTGCAAACAGGGTTTGTAAACCCCCATGGGCGCCGGCGCGGGCGGAAGCGTAAGACCAAGTGCGGCGAAATTTTGTTCGGGAGTGTTATTGCTCATAGAGCGAATGTACCGAGCACCCGATATTCCAGCAACAATAATTTTTACGATGCTAAAGAAATTAGTAATTTCACGGGCTCAATCTTATTCTATGATGCAGGTTTCTTACCCTTATAAACGGCTCCAGTCATGGAGATATGGATTCGTAAGCGATGGCAAGCGGAAAATTCAAAAAATTGTCGATTTCATTCCGATTGACAAAAGGAATATTGTAAGTCTAGGGTTCGAAGATTTATTGCCTGACGGATCCGTAGATGATAAAGCAAACTCGAATAATGGCGATATTATAAACTGTAGTTATCGCAACTCCAATTGCTGCAAAGGATACCTTATTCCCCGAGAAGGTGGCCAAGGCGAAGAAAATGCTGCGCAATGCTAAATTCCTCGACACTCGTTTCGGCGGAACCCGAAAAGACTAGCCTTCATCTTAGCGGTGTTGCAAAAGATAAATCCGGAAGTCAATTATATTTGGGCACGGGAAGCGATTGCACCGGCGATCATCAACAATCCTACGTCGGTCCGCAGAATTGGCTGAGTTTTCGCTATATTGTCACCCTGAGATAATCTTAGTCATGAACTATTTCGCCCCCCGCACCGCCGCTCAACGCTACGCCAAAGGACGACCTGACGTCCATGCCTATACTATCCATCAGTTAAGGGATTTCCTTCACCTCGACGATAAATTGAATCGGGTGCTGGATGTCGCCTGCGGAACGGGACTCTCGACGAAAGCTCTGCTTGAGGTCGGCAAACAAGTATACGGTACCGATATCTCCGCTGAGATGCTGGAGCTTGCAACGGACAAAGATCTCATCCAATATTCCCTCGCACCCGCCGAAGATCAACCTTTCGCCGACCGGTACTTCGATCTCGTCACGGTGTCCTCCGGCGTCCATTGGTTCAATATCGAAAAGTTCCTTAGCGAAGCAAGCCGCCTGCTGAAAAACCAATGCCATCTCGTCCTCTACGAGAACTACTTCGATTCTTCCCTGCAGAGGGATGATGATTTCAAAAATTGGCTCGCAAATACCCATTACCTGCGCTTCCCAAGCCCGCCGCGCAACAAGTATGATTGGTCGGATGAGACGACGCGACCGTTTGGTCTCCGGTATATCACCGAATGGAGATCTTCCTATTCCATACCGATGACCAAAAAACAGTTCGCCCGCTACCTCACGACCCAAAGCAATGTCATCGCCCATATAGAGGCCGGAGCGGTCAGCTTCGATGAAGTCGATCACTGGCTCGACCGCGAACTCGAGCCGTATTTCAGGACCGGAGTGCTTCCCAGCTTTATCCGATTCGGCAACTGGATCAAGTTCCTGCAAAAGGTCGCGTAGTTTGACGGAACCACCCCTTCCAATTGTCGGATTCACACATTGGATCGACCCTCAGAAGTATTTACTTTTGGGAAAGTAATTTCTAAAACAATACGATCATGCAAACGACAATCACCAACAAAGCACAAGCTCCTTCAAAGGCGACACTTTGGACCGGCCGCATCATCATGGGCATTTGCGTCTTGTTCCTGCTTTTTGACGCCGTCACAAAGATCTTCCCGAATAAATATGTGCTCGACGCCAGCGCAAAGGTCGGCTGGACGATCAATACCCTTCGTCCGCTGGGTATTGTGTTGCTGCTGTCCACTATCCTCTATGCGATCCCCCGCACCACGATCTTCGGCGCTATCCTGGTGACGGCCTGGATGGGAGGAGCAACTGCCAGTAATATTCTGGCCGGTTACAATTTCATTTTTCCAATCATCTTTGGAATCCTTGTCTGGACCGGGCTGGGCCTTACACACAGCCATCATCGGAACGCTATTCTTTCAAAGTTCCGTTGAGTATCCGAAGCGATCCATCAATCGGCCCCGAGACCCTCAACCCAAGAATATGCGCGATCAGCGGATAGACATTGACGTTGTCAAATGCGGGGATCGTAAGTGAACGAAAGGCGGGTCCCCAGGCATAGAACGTGGCGCCCATATCCGGCTGACTATTATCGAAGCCATGCGCCCCCGGGTTGATCCGGCGCCCGCGCACCGCAAATACGTGCGGCTCACGCGCCACCAGGAGGATATCGCCGATCCGGCCATACCGGTCATCTCTGGTGGAATAATGCCATCGGTCAGGCATTTCCGTAGCGAGGTATACATCATAATCCGGGGGTACCCGTTCACCCGCTTCCTTTTTCAATGCTTCATAAGCGCCGGGAATAGCTGCCTTGTCTTTTGCATACAGGTGTATCATCGTTTCCCCAAACGTAACCGTGAACTTTGACGTATCGACCGCCGTCGGCAGGTAGCTCCCGCGTGTCGTATCGACCTGGTCCATCCCGTGATCGCTGACAAAGATGAAGTTAACGGGGAGGCGCAGCGAATCTACGATCTGCACCATCTTGCCCACACAATTATCGACGAGGTGGACCGCCGCTTCCGTTTCTTTCGATTCAGGCCCGTAGAGATGCTCGGCATGGTCCACCTGTGATAAATAGAACAGGATAAGATGTGGCCGCCGGGCCTCCGGCATCGTCAGCCAGTCCTTAACAGCCTGCAACCGTGTATCCAGCGCAATCTTATCGTTGAATAAATAATAGTAAGTCGGCCGAAC
>DATMLR010000507.1:0-7407 GCA_035570015.1 Puia sp. | reverse complement strand
GCACGGATCCGCTGCTGGCCGGTAGTGGTACGCGGCTCCATGACCCGACGAAGTTCCTCATCGAAAGAAGTGACGGAAATGAGGACGGAGACCAGCTTTTTGTGGGCCATCTGCGCCAACAAGTCCTTATCGCGGAGGATGCCCGCGTTCTTCGTGATGATGCCCACCGGCTGGTTGAATTCCAGACAGGTTTCAAGGAGCTTGCGGGTGATCCCAAATTTCCTTTCGGCCGGCTGATAACAGTCGGTGTTGCCGCTCAGCGAAATAGGCAGCGGCTCCCATTTGGGGTTCATCAGGAATTTGCGCAGCAGGTCCGGCGCGTTCTTTTTCACGATGATCTTTCGCTCGAAATCAAGCCCGGCGCTATACCCCCAGTATTCATGGGCATTGCGGGCATAACAGTAGGTGCAGCCGTGCTCACAGCCCTGATAGGGGTTCATGCTATACCACATGCCCACGTCGGGGCTGTCGACCTTGTTGACAAGCCCCTTAGCCGTTTCTTCGAGGTATTGGGTCTCGCTATTGGGCTCGATCCAGTCATCAATCGCCTCAATATGCTCCCTGACCCGCTCGTTCTTTAAAAACCTGTTCTTCGGGTTCAATTGCGCACCACGGCCTTTAAGGTATTGAACAGGATTGATCGGACCGGAATAATCGGTAAGCTGCCCGCCGTCCAACGGATCGGGCAAGTTATGTTCAGTCATATTTATTGATTTATGCCCGCGGCAGCGCGAACAGCTGTCCCTGCCGCGTCGCAACCGGCAGATTTTGGAAGACAAACCGCTCGGAGATCTGCCAGGCCCTTGACGCCCACCCTTCGCGGCCAAAGGACGGCAACCCGTCCCCGGATTCCCCGGCACGCCGCTTCAGTAACAGCATCCCGTCGGCCACAAAACGTCCCGTGAAGCTTCGGTTGCTATACTCCTGCCATCCCTTCTCATATTGCCAGGGCAGCAGCTTCCTTGCGACGGGAATATGCGGCTCATCGATAAAATGCGGCTTGTTGTCCTTGTCCAGCTTCATCAGGCGCTGGATATCCCTGACTTCGGTCAGCAGTCCGCGGATCGGCAGCTTGCTGGTTACCTGAATATATACCGTATGCGACGGGAAACTGCCATAGTCCTTCAATTCCACCTTGAACGGGCAAAAGCCCATGGCAATGGTGCGAAGCCGCTGGATGATCCGCTCCTCCATCAGCGCAAGTTGCGTGAATCGCACCAGCGTCAGATGCGGTTTGCCGCCAAGGGCCGTCGGGGCCTGGTAGGCGTCGTAGAACTCCTTTTTCACCTGCTGGATCTTGTTGCGCAGCTCTTCATGCGGATTGAGGATCAGCAGATATTCGTTGGTTGCCAGCTGGCTTTTATAGGTCTCGCTGAGGACAGCGATAGGTTTGATCGCTTGTTTCATACATTAATCAATGATTGTGTGTTAACTTTTAAGTCCAAATACATTCACGGTCTTACAGGGATCGAACGAATGTTTCCGCCGCAGCAGAACGAGCTCATTCACCTGGAAAATCCCATGAAAGGTCTTCCGGGAATAATCAGGCATCGCCTTATTATATACCTGCTCTGTGAGTCCCCCGGAAATAGGGAGATAAGGACGGCCCCTGCCATTTGTCATGAACGGATGCCGGACCGGAGGCCAGCCCGACGATCGGATGAACTCGTCGATCGCCCCCAGCTGACTCGCCAGGTCCCGTAATGGTTCGGGGTCCTGCACTCTCAGATAAACCGTGCCGGGAATGCGCTCAACAGCCTCCGGCGGAGTATGCGGCGGAATGCCGCTGTAGTTGTTGAGCACGAGCTGAAAGCTCCGATGCTGCTGGCAGATCTTTTCTATCCAGCGGATCAGCGTATCCTCCACCTCTTCGCCCGCCTGAAATGTCGCCAGCGTGATATGTGGCTTGTTGCGCCCAAAAAAATCATCAGCGCTGCGCTGGCCCTCGTCCAGCCGGTGATCCAGTCCATAGTCGGACGAAAATTGCTGTTGCTGTTCCATCAACCGGTCCTGCAGGTCCCCATGTGGATAGACGACGAGCAGGTATTCCGCATATCCAGGCCCTCCCGGGCGGCCTCTGCCCCGGTTTTCAGTTGTTTTTACTAACCCCATTTTCATAAAAAAGATTTTAGGTGCTTACTAAATTAGCATAAATTTACTAAATAAATTAGTACTACCAAAGAATTTATGGAAATCGAACAATACTTCGGTATAAATAGACCAAACACCTTCTTCATGCGCGTAAATGGCGACGCGATGATCGGCGCCGGCATCTCCAACGGCGATGTTGTCATCGTCGACCGCTCGGCGAAAGCCGCTAACGGCAAAGTGGTCATCGCCTCCCTTAATGGCGAAATGCTGATCCGACGCTTGGAGCGAACATTCAACAAGATCCGGCTGATCCCCGAGACCAGCCGTCTATCGCCGATCGACGTGGATGTTTCGGGCGCAGAATTTTCCGTCTGGGGCGTAGTGACGTATGTAATCCATTCCCTGTAATCTCCAATGAAAGCGCATGAATCTCAGCATTTATAAGTTTTCAGCCAGCGATACTTTTTTGGATTTCGAATTTGAAAGTGCTGGCCCGAAAGGGAAAATCAGAAAGATTGTGCGATACAGTCCGCAAAATGCCGGCGGTATAACTTATTTTAACCTTGGCTTTGGTGATCTGAATCCAAAAACCGGAAAAATCGACGACCTTGCTGTTACCAACAATCAGGACCGGGAAAAGATACTTGCAACCATTGCGGCGACAGTTCTGGAATTCACTCGACATTTCCCTGATGTAATCGTCTATGCCAAAGGCAGCACCCCTGCGAGAACACGCCTATACCAAATTGGCATTTCCGCCAATTGGAGTGACATCGAACCTCTTTTGCATGTCTTTGGATACGAACAAAATAAGGGTTGGGAATCTTTTCGAAAGAATGTCAACTATCAGGCCTTTTTGGTCAAACGCAAATAATTTGTAAATTTACTCACCTCAAAAGAGGATAGATGTTGTCTGAAATACATATGAAACAAAGCAAATCAAAGCCTTCCAAGACAAAGAATGCCAAAAAGGTCAAGGACTATGGCAATGACCCTTTCTTTATAAGGAAAGCAGAGGAATCGAGAGCATTTCTTGAAAAACATGGGTTTCCAAAAGAGTTGTTAACCAAGAAATAGAGCGCGTCACACTGCCCGTTTCCCATCGTTTTCCTGCATTAGGCTTGATTTTTTCATTTTTCTTAAAATATTCCCCCCACTCACCCGTCTTCCTTGTTAGTATGGAGGACTTCTTGACCATCAACTCGGTAATGCCCTCATCCCCGGGAAAAAATATCGCATCGGTCATTAGCCGTTTTGGCAAACGACTGCTGGGCTTCATCCGCCAACGGGTCGGCAACGAAGCTGACGCGGAAGATATTTTGCAGGATGTCTGGTACCAGCTGACGACGACGGTCGATACCGAACCCATCGAACAGATCAGCGGCTGGCTGTTCGCCGTCGCCCGCAACAAGATCATCGATCGCTACCGCAAAAGAAAGCCGGAATCGCTCGAGCCGATGCTGCGGGACGGGGAAGACCCCGCCGGTCCGGACCTCACCGGCATCCTGTTGGACGACAGCCAGAACCCCGAGACCGCCAACCTCAGGGCCCTCTTTTGGAAGACACTCCAGGAAGCGCTGGACGAGCTCCCGGAAGAACAACGATTGGTGTTTATCTGGAACGAATTGGAAGACATCCCCTTCAAGGAGATCTCCGCCATGACCGGAGAGAATGTCAATACGCTGATCTCACGGAAAAGATATGCGGTCCTCTTTCTTCGGGAAAGGCTGACGACTCTCTATCATGAAATTATGGAACATTAAAAATGATCGATATGAACAAACAATTTATTCGCCACAGAGGCCGGTTTGGGGTTGCCAAAATAATCGGCTTTGTGATGCTGGGCATCGTCGGAGTATTCGTCTTCGGCAGTGTCGTGATGCTGCTCTGGAATGCCCTGATGCCGAATATCTTCAACCTGCACCAGATCAACTTCTGGCAGGCTCTGGGCCTGCTTATACTCACCAAAATATTATTCGGCGGCTTCCGCGGCGGCCCCAAGGCATACGGATCACGATGGAAAAGGAATGCGATTAGAGAAGGATGGGCAAATATGACACCGGAACAACAGGAAAAATTCAAACAGGAGTGGGGCCGCCGCTGCGGGAAGCCCTTCCCGCCGGAACCCGATCCCGCCGAAGCCAAATAACGACTGAATGATGCAGCACATTGACTGGATCATCCGGCAGTTGGATCTGCAGCCTCATCAGCACTTACTGGAAGTGGGCTGCGGACCCGGCCGGCTTCTCGCCGCGGTCGCGGGCAAGCTTAACAATGGCTTCCTTGCTGGTATCGAATCGGAGATCACTTCATACCGGCACGCCAGCCGGCGCAACGCAAGATATCTCCGGCAAGAGACCATGCAATTGCACCTTGGCCAGCTTTACGACCTTCCGTATCCGGCCTCCTATTTTCATACCATCTACGGCTCGGGCAGCTATTACACCTGGAATAATCTCGCCACCGAATGTCTCCGGCTTCGCTCCCTGCTCCGCATCGGCGGCCGGCTCATCCTCCTGTCACAACCCGGACACTACCGGCAGGAAGAAGACCTTCGAACCGAGGCCGCCCGCCTTCAAGCCGCCTTTTTACAAGCCGGTCTAACGGACATCCATACCGAATATCAATTTCATGGGGGCGCCTGCTTCGCGGTCACAGGTTTGAAGCCTCTTCAATACACTGATATTCAGTTAATGAGCAAGATTAACAATCGCTTATTAAATTCCGGAGCCTCTTTCATATCCAAAGTAGTAGAAACTTAAAAATCTACAATTATGAAAAAGGTATTAATCTTCACCGCTATCATAGCCGCCAGCCTTATCACTACCAAAGGCTATTCGCAGGTATATGTCGGCGCCCGTTTCGGTCATGTCGGATTCGCCCATCCGGGGTTTGTACGCCCGGGATTTGTACGCCCGGGATTTGCACGCGTAGGAATTGGTTTCCCGGTCTACGCGCCGGCACCGGTTTATGCTCCGGCACCCGCCGTCATCGACTATAACGATTTCCCCGGATATGCGTACTACAACTATCCGGCATGGTATGGTCACTTCCGGGACCGGGTCTATTACGAACACTACCGTCCCATTTTCATGAGGGCCCACCCGTACTATCGCGGCGGATTTCGTGGAAGAAGGTAATAAACTAATCGTCGGAACCCTTGACCGGGCGGACAAACGCTGCCCGGCTTGGGGCCGGCATGGGCGCCTGCTCACCTCTGATCCCCTTCCAAAGGATCTCATTGAATAATTTATCCGGTACCCGGTCCTCCCGTGCAAGATCAAGCCCCGCCGATTTCCGGGACCACTCATTCACTGCGGTATTTTTTTCCCGCAGATCGATATTGGCCGGGAGCGCCTGGAAAGGCGTCACGTCAGGTTCCGGCACAAAACATTTCCATAACGCAGGTGAAGACGCATCATATTGCGTCATGGGCGGCATCCCCAGGATCAGTTCGATCGTGCGCAGTACCGACGTCGTGGTATATAGGGTGTGGTCTACAAAATGATGTCGAACCAGCCCGCCGGCAATATAACAGGGGCTGCGATGCGCATCGACGTGATCAGGACCGTTCTGTGCATCATCCTCCAGCATGACGACCAAGCTTTCCTTCCAGATCGGGCTCTTGCTCAGATACTCCACGAACTCTCCTACCGCCAGATCATTATCGGCCACATATGCAAAAGGTGTCGGCGCGCCGCGTCGCAGCCCGGCCGTATGGTCGTTGCCGATCCGGATGACGTTCAGCTGCGGCAGACTGCCGGTAGCCATCAACGAATCGAAATCCGCCTTCCACTGGCTGAACCTCGTCGTATCCGAAACAGTGAGGTCCCAGCCGGTAAAAGAAGCGCAATAATGTCCGCGTAAACTGGTGATCAACGGATTCGGCTCGCCGTCGTTTTTGGGGCCGCCGTGATTTCCGAATTCACCATAACTGCGGTAGCTAACGCCGGCCCGCCGGCAGTCATCCCAGATAAAACCACCTTTGTTGTTGGCTACGGCGCGATTGCCTTCCGCATCATAGTCGCCGCCCCTTCCGCCATAGGATGTCGGCCACGTTTTCTCCAGGTAGTCCGTGGCATAAGCACCCATACTCCAGTTGTGACCGTCGGCGCTCACCTCCGCGTTGACATAGAAGTTATCGAGCAGCACGAATTCACCGGCCAAAGCATGCTGATTCGGCGTAACCCGCTCCCCAAACAACACCAGGCTCGTATCTCCATTCCCTGCCTTTACATCCCCAAGGACCTGGTCATAGGTCCGGTTCTCTTTTATAAAATAAAACACATGTTTGATCGGCGACCCGTCGCCCACCTTCATGGGTACGGGATTCCCGCTCTCACCCGTCGTTACCAGCTCCCCGGTCTTTGTGTAGGGAGTATTCTGGTAAACCTGCGCTGAATAATCCGTCAGTTGCTTCTCGTCCGGTTCGGGGATAATACTCATCGTGCCTTTAAAAAGTCCCGCAATATATTGCACCGGCTGCGCCTTGTGCAGATCACCCTGCTGATAGTTCACCTCCTGCCGCCTGGCCGTTGGATTAGGGCCGAAAGGATTCGCCATCGACGTAAATCCCTTCCCGTTCGCGACCCAGATCTGGTTGCCGATCACCTGAACAGCGGTCGGATACCAGCCGACGGGAATAAAACCTTTGGACGCGCCGGCTCCCGGCTTGCCGACGTCGAATACCGCGAGGCAATTGTTATCGGCATTGGCCACATACAAGGTTTTGTCGTCCTTACCCAGGGCAACCGCATTCGTCGTCGAACCGGGCAGCGAATTGGGGTACAGGGCCGCATTCAGCGTCTCCACGACTTTCCGGCTGCGGATATCGATGACCGAGACACTGTTGTCGTTGGCATTGGCTACAAAAAGCCACCGGCCGCTTTTCGTCGCGCACATATCGTTCGGGTTGTCGCCTACCGGTATCCCTTCACCGATAAAGCTGCGCTGCTTCGTGTCGAATATCAGCAGCCGGTCGCAGCCCCAGCAGGTGATGTAGAGCTCCGACCCATCCTTCGACAGCAGACAGGTATAGGCTTCCCCGCCCAGGTCCAGCCGCTGGACAACAGACTTGCCGGCCACGTCTATGATATAAAGGGAATTATTGTCCTTGGTTACTACATATAGGATTCCGCGACGGTCGTCAAGGGCGAGGCCTGCCGGCGAGATCTTCGCGGGCCATTTCTTCCCGAGGGAGATACTGTCGACAAGCGTCAGCGAATGGGCTCCGGCCGCTCCGCCGCTGCCCGCCCCAGGATTGACCGCATATTTCAGTATCCGGTTATCGTTGCCACCGGAAGCATACAGGTATTT
>DATMLR010000506.1:0-4286 GCA_035570015.1 Puia sp. | reverse complement strand
GGATGGTGCTTATGCTAACGCAGTATTTCTCGGCGATCTTCTTGTAGCTAAGACAGTCGACGAGGGAATAGAGGATTTCGTTCTCCCTGGTTGTCAGACGATAATCTTCAATCAAGGTGGGTGGAGCGGCCTGGAAGGACTGGATGACGCGGCGGGCGATGCTGGCTGTCATGGGGGCGCCCCCGTGGTAGAGGTCGAATATGGCCTGGACGATTTCGGTGGGGGGTGTCTTCTTGAGCAGGTAACCGCTGGCCCCGGCTCGGATGGCGTCGAAGATATTCTCGTCGTCGTCGAAGACGGTGAACATGAGTACCTGGATGGCTGGGTAGTGGGTCTTGACTGTGCGGACGCCTTCGATGCCGGATATATTGGGCAGGCCGATGTCCATGAGAATGATCTCGGGCCTCGACGTACCTACTTCGCTGACGACGTTTAGCAGGTTGTTGAGGGAGGCCACGCAGCGCATGCCCTCGGTGTGGTTAAACAAACTCTCGAGGCTGCTGCGTAAGGTCGGGTTGTCTTCTACAATGGCTATCCTGATCATCTCCTCAAATATCCGACAGATGCGGGAGGTTTCCAATCGGATGTTTATAGGATATTGGGCCCAGGACGAATGCGGGGTGGGCGGGATCGGGCGGCCGAGTTGTGGGCGGGGTCACGCGACCGCGACTTGCAGGCCGATAGAGGTGCCTTCGCCGGGGGCGGAACGGACGGAGAGACGGGCATTCATCAGGCCGGCCCGGCGCTGCATACCGGAGAGGCCGTTGCCGGTGGGCGGGATGGCCTGATCAAATCCCCGGCCATTGTCGCGGACGCAGAGGATCAGGTATTCGCGGTCAAAGCTGACTTCGAGGAAGGCCTGCGACGCGAGCGCATATTTGACCAGGTTGTTGATGGCTTCCTTGAGGATAAGATAGATATGCTGTCGGTAGTCCTCGGGCAGCCGGACCTCACTAACACTTTTTTGGATGTCGATGGTATATTCGATGCCTTTGGCTTCAAAAAGGGTCGTCGCAAAGTGTCTGACGCGCATCAGGAGGTTCTCCAGCGAATCATTCCGGGGGCTGATGCTCCAGACGATATCATCCATCCGTTCCATGAGCATCATGGAGCTATCTTTTATTTCGTTCATAGTCTCGAGAGTCTGGGCGCTACTGTTCTCACGAAGGGCAAGGTCGCTCAGGATGGAGATGGAGCTGAGCGTGGAGCCGATGTCATCGTGGAGGTCCTGGGCGATCTTGTTGCGGATGTGCTGCATACGGTCGCGGAGCAGCTCATTGGCTTTCAACTGCTCGATGAGCTTCTGCTGGCTGCTGATCTTCTCCTTCTCGGTCATCCGGCTCTTATAGCTTAGCCCCGCGGTAAAACAAAGTACTTCGAGGACGATGCCCGCCTGCGGGAAGACGAAGATGTCGGGGACTCCCAGATTGATACCCCGGTTGATCTCGAGGTAGCTGAAGATAAGGCCGAGGATGTGACCGGTCGCCACAAAAAAGCTTCCGGAAATAACATAATAGATCAGCGGGCCGCCGCGTCGGTAGATATAAACGATAAAGCCAATGGTAAGCAGGAAGACCAGGGCGAAGACGATGGTATAGATCTCCGTTTGAAGAGGGCGGTTGAAGGTGAAGAGGATGTAAAAGAAGTCGAAGCCGGCGTAAACCAACAAAAAATATTCCAGGCGGATGATCCAGCTATTCAGGCGTGGATAGTCCCGCGGCATTTCCAGAAAGCTCCGGATGAAACGGAAGTATATAAAATAAGGGAGGATCAGCAAGGACTTTCCGAGATAAACGGTGAGCAATGGCCAGCGGGTAAACAGGATGTCCACGCCGAACATGGATTCCTGTCTGCTGAGGAAGTAGACCGCGATGAGGGTCATGTAGAGGAGGTAGTAAAGATATTCCTTCCGCCGGACCATCACCCACTGAAAGAGCATGTAGAGCAGTTGGCAAAGGAGAAAACCCATGAACAACATGCGTACGATGATCGTGGAATTGCTGGCGGAGAGGTCGTTTGCCAGCGCTGCGTTGAGAGAAGCGGGATCGTACAGCGTGAGGCCGTTGAAGGCTAGTTCATCGGTCCGCTGGCGGATGGTAACCGTTAAGGGCAAGGTACTGTTTGCCGGTATTGAGAGGGGTATGACCCCACCTTGACGCTGGAGGTAGGTTGACCCCAGCGGTGTAGGCCGCATCCGGCCGCCGAGGATGTGCTGCGATCCCAGGGACACATCGACAAAATCGACCTCGCCAAAACCGAGTGAAAGCGGGAGGGTTTCGTTGGCAGTGTTGCGCAGGGTCGTTGTTATGCTGAAGATGTGGTTTCGGGGGTGGTGGTTGAGTTCGACCAGGAATTGAGACCAGGAGATGGTACGCGTATCAACGGAACAGACAGGAACTCCTACCACCGAGAGGCCGGGGGAGGCTGCCAGATTGCCGAGGGGTCCCTGGCCCCTGGTAAGGGTCATTGACAGCAAGCCAACAAGCAGGAAGGGCAGGTGCTTCAAAGCGGCGGTTTTGGTCCGGCATTAAATATAGCTAAAAAACGGCGTGCAACGGTCGGATGAGTTGCATTGTCATGGAGGAAAAACCCTACTATGAGAAAAAAGATAAGCCTGCTGTTGGCGGGCGTTTGCGTGGTGACAGGGAGTCTGCTGCTGTTCCCGGGTTGTCTGAAAGACCGGGTCACGGGATCCTATAAATTGTATACGCCGGTATACGCGTTGAAATCGACGGTACTGGCGAACATCAATGGTGATCCGGGTACCGCGATCAACCAGACGGGCCAGATCTACATCAAAGGGTCTTATATCTTTCTGAATGAGGTCGACAAGGGAATCCATATCATCGATAACAGCAACCCGTCCAACCCGGTCCAGACGGCCTTTCTGAGCATACCGGGAAATCTGAACATCGGCGTCCGGAACAATATCCTGTATGCCGATATGTACGCCGATCTTTTGTCGATCGACATTTCGAATATCCATCAGGCGAAGGTGCTTGGTTCGCTGCAGGGATTTTGGGAAGCCCGAAGTTATGCACCGCCCAATGAAGTGATCGTGAGCTGGTCCGTGAAAGACACGAGTTTCACGGTGATACCGAATGGACTAACGCTCCTGCCGCAAGCTGGATACGTGGGATTTGGGGGATATGTGACGAACCCCGGTGCCGTGAACGCTTTGGCTGAGTTTGCGAGTGCGAGCAACGCGTCCCAGGGCAGCACGGGGATGGCAGGCTCCGAGGCCGTTATGACGCTGATCGGTGATTATCTGTATGCGATCCCGGAGGAGCATAGTTTAGGGGTCGTGCAGGTCACCGACTCGACGCAACCTAACCTGATCTCCTCAAACATGGCGGGGTATGACCTCGAGACGATATTTCCCATTCAGGATAAGCTCTTGCTTGGATCAAAAGAGGGTGTCTTTGTCTATTCGATCAGCAATCCCTCCCAGCCAACCGAGGTAGGTGAGTTCAAACACGGGACAGCCTGCGATCCGGTGATCGCAAATACAAACTATGCATACGTTACTTTGCGGGCGGGCGACGGCTGCGGCGGGTCAGCCAATGAGCTGGACGTCCTGGGTGCGCAGGATATCGTCAATGCTACGCCCATCCAGTCTTATCCGATGACTTCACCGACGGGCCTTTGCCTGGACGGGTCGCTGTTATTTGTCTGTGATGCGACGGTGGTCAAGGTCTTCGACGCGAGTAACCCGGACAATCTGCAGTTGCTTTCGTCGGTGCCGGTGAACAATCCTAATGATGTGATCGCGTTCAATCATGTGCTCCTGGTGGTCGCTGCAGGCGGGCTGTACCAGTTCGATTACACCGATCCGAGTCATGTCAAGGCGATTAGTTATTTGCCCGTGAATAATTCAAAGTCATGATGAGGAAGGCATTTGGACTAGCCGCCCTGCTTGCGTTGTGCGCGGGTGCAGGTCTTGGGCAGAATCCGATCAAGTTCCGCTCCACGGAAACTGTTGGCCTTTCCAGCGGGTCAGCGGGCAACTGTTTACAGCTACAGACCGTGAATGGGGTCTCCAAAGGTCCATGGTTTGTAGGGTTGGGAGCGGGCCTGGACTATTACCGATTCCGAAGCGTTCCGTTGTTCCTGTCTGTTACAAGGGATCTGGCGGTTGGGAAACGGGATTGGTTGTTCCTGTATGTCGACGGAGGTACGAACCTGCCGTGGTATAAGCGGGCGGCGGGGTCGTTGATTACGCCCGGTGGCGGCGAAGCCAGTAGTACATTCCACTCCGGGGAATATTGGAGCGGCGGGCTGGGTTA
>DATMLR010000505.1:0-6651 GCA_035570015.1 Puia sp. | reverse complement strand
GTTTCAAATAAGTTTTCACCAACAGGTAGATGACGGTGGTATTGAAAAGGGCGGGCAGGTACCAGAACTGGTCGAGGTCGCGGGGTTGGTAGAAAATATAGGTATAGGCGATGAGCGTCCGGTTGGAGTTGGTGTTGGCGCCCAGGAGGATCTGAAAGGTGACCTGGAGGAAGACCCAGATTAAGTAGGGATAGAGGAGGTTTTCAAATTTGATGCCGATGAGCTGTTTGAGAGACTTTCTGGCCAGGCTGCCGCTGATAAAAATGCCCGAGAGGATGAAGAAGAGGGGCATCCGGAAGCTAAAGAAGATCATATTGGCCGTTTCCAGGTAGTCAGGTACTTTGGGAACGGATTGGCCCGATGCCAGGGTGGCGGCTACGCTGCGCTGGATGCCGATAAGGACGTGCCGGTAAACGACCAGGACGATTGCGATGCCTCTGAGGTAATCCACCCAGGCCAGCCTGCTCTTTGACAGGATGGAGAGATTGAAGGCTCGGTAGAGCCAGCCGGGCCGGGCGGGTAGGGAGGCTGCAGATCCGGCAGGTTGGGTGGCGGCAGGTCCGGCGGGTTGGGTGGCGGCAGGCTGCGTTTCCATAGCTATTTTATTACGGTATCGAGGCTGACGCCGATCAGACGTTCGATGTCCAGGCGGACCTGGTCCTGGGAGAGCTGAAGGTTCAGCATTTTGACGCGTTCGTCGGTGTAGGCTCTGTTGGCGGTATTGTATTGGTCGATGGAGATGCTTGCATCCTGGAATTTCTTTTCGACCTGGTTCATGGCGGACTGCTGGTCGACAAGAACGGTATTCTCGAGCGTGATGAGGGCGCTATAGTTTTTATAGGTGGCGTATTGAGAAAGCACCTGCATGCGAAGGGTGCGTGCGAGGTCTTCCTGGTTGCTCCGGATGACCATGACATTCTCCCGGGCGGCTTTGATCTGGGGGCCCATTTCAAAAAAGAGCCCGATCGGGATGGTGATGCCGACCAGGTATTTCGGGTATACGTACTGGGTGGTCTGCTGACTATGGCCGGGAAGGTCGAACTCGTTGAAATTGGCCGAGATGGACACCAGGTTTAGCCAGGTGCGTTTTGAAGTATTGAGCTGTTGGGTGGCTACGCCGACCTGGTGGGTTGCGGCTTCGTACCGCGGACCCTGGAGGGTGAGCATGACAAGCCTTGCCTGGATGATCGAATCATTGGGCGGGTTATGGCGAAGGGAGATGAGGCTATCGTCCCTGCGGCGGTTTCCGGCTGGGCGCTGCTGGGCAAGTGAATGGAAGACGGGGACGATCAGCAAAAGGGTAATGATCAGTTTACCTTTCATGCGGCAAATTGAATCCATAAGGGTGAACATTTACGAGTTTAGTGTTTAACAAGATTATCCGATTTGGTTAGGTGACGTTGACATCTTCCAGGTCGACCATATTCAGGACGGCGCCGCAGAACTTCCCATTCAGCTCGTTGAAAAAGGCCATCGACTGGCGGTCGATCTGTTTGATGATATGCTGGGCCGAGAATATGGCGATCACGCCGTCGACGTAGCGAACCAGTTCCCTGGAGTCGGAGAAATCGTTCAGCGGGGGGCCTTCGAGGAAGATGAAGTCATATTCGGCCGTCAGCGTTTGCAGGTGTTGGAGGAGATTTTCCCGGGGGAGGATCTCCGAGGGTGTGTAATCGCCGCCCATCGAGCCAATGACGTATATCCCTTCATCCACTTTCTTGGCGGCTTGCCTGACTTGCTCGATCAGCAAGCTGGGGTCCTTCCGCTCCGGTTGAGGATTGATCTTCTCGAGGATCGGTTCGGCACCTAGCTGTTCGGTGAGGTCCGGGTTGCAAAAGTTGGTATCGATGATGAGGACCCTCTTTTTGCTCATGCTGAGACTGTAGGAGACGGCCTGGATGAGGGTGGTCTTTCCTTCTCCCTTCTTGGTGCTGGCGAAGAGGAATATCTTTTTCCCGCTGGATTCGATCTCGTACCGAAGCTTACGGAGGGACTCGCGGAATTGATTGTGGCGCCGGTTATCTGCGGCGTCGGGAGCTGTTTCCCGGATTGTGATCAGCTCGCCGAGGCGGCGTTGGCGAATGCTCATAAAATTGACCATGCTGATCAGCGGCAGACCCACGGTACGGGCGAAGATAATCGGTGTCTTGATGGACGTGTCCAGGTAGGTCAGCAGGACCAGGATAAGGATTGTGACCACAACAGCCGATGCTCCGGCCATTCCCACGATCAGCCCGCGTTTGGAGGGTTCCGGCTCTATAGCGGGTTGTCCGGCGATGATCGGCCGGAAACTGTTAACCGAAGAGGAAGTAATATCGATGGCGTCGGTATATTTCTGTTTTGCAGCAAGGTATTCCCTCATGGCCAGTTCGCCTTCCTTGATCATGCTTTCCACGTCGGCGTCTTTGGAGGCGTCCTTGACGAGGCTGCCTCTGATGCTGGCGATCTTCGACTGGATGGAGGCGATATTGTCACTACCGGCACGGATATCGACTTCGAGGTCATTCTTTTTCTCCTCAAGTTTGGAGCGGGTATCCGCCTGGGTACTACTGGTCGTGGCGGGGTCGTCGGGGGCCAGGGCGGCCAGCTTATTCTGGTACTCGGTTTTCAGGTTTTCGTATTTGCGCTGTAGAGCGGCGTCGGTAGAGCCGCTGTTCATGTAGGCCCTGAAAGCGTCGTCCATGGCCCGGCGCAAGATCACCAATTCATCATTGGCCGCGGAGTGGTTGGCCGGTTTGGGAGATGTTCCGGAGGGGCCAAGATTCTGTAGCTGCTGATTCACTTTGTCGAGGTCGTATCTGTTCCGGGTTTGCTGACTTTGTTGCTGGGTAAGGGTGTTGTCCAGGTTCATGATCATTTCCATCTTGCTATTGTTCTCGTCCCCCACGTCGATCACGCCTACGCTGCGGAGTTGAGCATTACGCTGGTCAAGCTCCCCTTTCTTCTTGTCCATGAGGCTTCGGAGGGTGTCGATGGATTCTGTGGATTTGACGCTTCGGACGCCCTTGTAATAGCGCAGGAATTCGGGGAAGATATTGTTTACGATGAAGGCGGAAAGCTCGGGATTTTCGGTGATGCAATCGATCTCCATATAGTCGGTGCGCTGGACCCGGTAGACGGGTATATCCCGGGTCAGCGAGTTATAGTCGTAGCGATAAAGGGACAGGTATTCCTGCAGGCGGCGTTCGTCCGGTTTGAAGGAAGTCAGGACGCTCATAGAGTCCAGCTTGTCGTGGAAGGTCAGGATGGCGTTGCGCGGTTCGACCGACTGGTAGACGGCCGCCCCGCCATTCTTCAGATCGGGCCGGCGGAAGGGTATCGGGCTTTCGAGGTCGTGGAGGATGAGGTTATAAGACAGCAGGCTGATAACGGAGGGGGATGTGACGGTTACGGCCACGTTGTTGAATTTGACATCGGCTGCGTAGATGTCGACGTTTTCGGCCGAGACCTTGACCTCATCGTTGACGGTGAAGCCTGTCGAGAACTGCATAAAGGACCGGTACTTCTTTGGTTGGTTTATCGTCAATCCGAAGGCTATGGCTGCTGCGGCCAGTCCTGTTCCGAGGATCAGCCATTTTCTTTTGAGAAGTACTCTCAACAAGTACAGGAAATCCATTCAATTTTATTTTAATAAGTTCTAAACGACCGATCAGTGCGGCGGCGGATTAAAGGATTTCTTAAAACATTGAATTTCAGCGATATGGGAATATGGCAGCAGGCAGGCCGGCGTTATAACGCGTAAAGATAATACCATATCCAGATTCATGCAAGTTATCACTGAAAGGTTTATCTTTATGGCGTAGGGTTGTTTTTGTGGTTCCTTCCTCTGAAATTCCAACGGATTGATCTAACCTTTTATTATCTCCAATTTCGTACCATGCCCTGAGCCGGCCTTCGGCGGTCCAATGTCCTTCCACCATCCAGTATTCTTGTGTCAAGTCACGCGGTAATTCCGGTCGACCTTGTTGAAACGCGCAATAAACTTCACTATATGAATAAAGTTTACCTGTCCATCGTTACCTTTTTTTGTTTATCCGTGCCAGGGCTGCACGCGCAGAGCCCGGGTGGTGTCACTTCGCCTGCATTAAACCTTTGGCTAAAGCCCGACGCGCTTACTCCGGGTTCGCTTGCTACGTGGACGTATGCCAATAACGGGGCCAATTCGTTTACGGGAACCGCAGGGAGTCAGCCGGTTGTTGTGACCAATGGCTTTAATTTCCTGCCGGGCGTGACTTTTGATGGAACCCAATTCATGTCGGGGCCTTCTGGAGCGAGTGCGCCGCTTGCCGCGGGTCAGTTGGCCTATTCGATCTGGGCCGTCTGGCAGTCCACTACGCATTTAGGCGGGAACAATGCACGAGTCTGGGCACAGCGGCCCAATTCCAACGCTTATGATGGCAATTTCGATGGGGCTTCGCTGTTTGTCTATCCCGGGGTTGGGACCTACGGGGACCAGCCCGAAGTCTTACCGTTCACGACGGGGGTGGCTTATGCGCCTGCGTACACTTCCTATATGCTGACCTATGTGCCGAATACGACGTATATCAGCTCGCTGAATTTGCTGAATCAAAATACGAACGACCTGGAAGTGATGGACCAGACGAATTATGCTACGGGGCCGTTCATCACCAGCACCGATCCTGCGGGGAATGCCACCGTTAACCGGGTGCTGACGAATGCCGCGAATATTCTCGGAGCGCGGAGCACAGCTGGCGACGAGCCGCTTGTCGGGAATTTGGAGGAGGTGATCGTGTTCAACGGGCCGGTACAGGGACAAGCCCGTCAGCAGGTGTTCTCTTATCTGTCGCTCAAGTATGGGATTCCGCTGCCCGGGTATTATTATTCCTCAACCGGGGCTGTGATCTGGGATTACCCGACCAATGCCAGCTATGGGACCGGCAATTTGAATTACAACAATAATATTTTCGGGATCGGCCAGGACAATGGTTCAGGGCTATTGGTCACGCAGTCCAACAGCAGTGCGACGGGCTCGGGCAACGGGGGAGGGCAGTCGGGGATGGGAAATGTCACGATCTCCAGTCCTTCTTCGTTGAGTGATCAGACCTTTATGATCGTGGGCAGTAACAATGCCGGGCTGACGGAGACAACGACCAATCTGCCGCCGGCGGCGACAGCCGGTTCCGAGCGGCTGGCTACGCAGTGGCTGGTGACGACGGTCGGAACTCCCGGGACGGTAAACGTAAGCTTTGACTTCACCGGGCTGACGGTAACTGGAGACGTCGCAGGGCAGGTGCTGGCGGATTTCCGGTTGATGGTAGACGATGACGGGACCGGGGATTTCACGAACGGCAATTTTGTGGGCTTATATCAACCATCTTCATTTTCGGGGAATGTCGCCAATTTCACGAATGTCAATTTATCGTCGAACCAAAAGGTGGTCTTTGGGATCATGTCCAATGCTGCAGGAGGTACACCGCTGCCGGTAAATTTTGTCAAGGTGGCGGCGCAGCCGAATGGCCCGGATGTCGATCTTAGCTGGACGGTTGGTCAGAATCAGGAGGCAAAAGATTACCAGGTACAGCAATCGGCTGATGGCGTGAATTTCGCAGCGATTGGTGATGTGGCGAATGAGTTGAATCAGACGTCTTATTCATTCGTTCAATCGAATGCGGGTGCGGGGATGCATTATTATCGCATCCTGGAGACCGATAATGATGGGTTCAAGGTCTATAGCAAGATCGTAACGGCGAATCTCAGTGCGTCTGAGTTCAGCATCCGGACGTTGAACAACCCCGTCACGAGCAGCAGTATGAATGCAGAGATCGAGCTGAATGCGGTGAGCGGCGGAAGTGCTTCACTGGAGATCTGGACGTTGGGTGGAGCGCGGGTAGCTACGTTGATGCAGACGGTTGCGGCCGGGACGACGAGGATCAGCCTGCCGTTGACGACTGTTGCCCCCGGAACGTATGCGGTGAAGATCAGGGTGAATGATGTAACGCATGTGGTGCAGATCGTGAAGTTGTAGAGGGCGTGAACCAGATAAAATACAAGAAGCCGGCACTGCGTGCCGGCTTCTTTGCTAGGTGGCCTGGGCCCTTCGGGCTTTTTCCCAGATAGCGGATTGGGAGCCGTTGAGGAAGCGAAAGAAACCTAGAATGGCGCAAAAGTTCATGAAGGCGAAATAGTATGCGAGCTTGACGAGCTTGAAGCGGCGGAGGGAGGGTTGGATAGCCGCCAGGGCGGCCGCGCCGTAGAAAGCGCACTGGGCGATGAAGACCGCGGTAAGGAGCGGGCCTGCGCCCCCGAGGACGAGGATGCCGTTGCTGAGGAAGGCCAGCAGGAGGCAGAAGGGGCTGGCGGCCCAGCGCAGGACGCGGTGGGAGATATAGAGGAAGGAGAGGCGCGGGTATTTCCAGAATGCCAGGAGGGGACTGAGGAGGGTGATGGCCTGAAAGCCGCCCGCGGCGATGCGGACCTTCCTTTTGCGTTCGTCTTCGATGGAAGCGGAAGGGAGCTCCGATGCCCAGGCTGCGGGTTCGTATGCGACGCGGAATCCCTGCTGGGCCACTTTGAGTGACAGGACAAAATCGTCCAGCACGATGCTGGCCGGCAGGACGGTATAGAGGCTGCGGCGTAGAGAAAACAGCTCACCGGCGGCGCCTACCACGGAATAGAAGTCCGCGTCGGTTT
>DATMLR010000504.1:0-15701 GCA_035570015.1 Puia sp. | reverse complement strand
CGCCACTGTTCAACGGGTTGACATACAAGACACTGTCGCTTTGAAGGAATTTCGGATGCGCGCTTACCTGCAAATGGGACTGGTCATACAAAAATGAAATACCCAAATAGAAAGGTTTCGAATCGTGATCCGGCAAATTTAGCTGGTCCCGCAACTGTGCATTGGCGTCCGCCGTGGCCACTAGCCCGAGCAGAAACACAATAGTACGGATCACCCCCCTCTTCATAGATCCAAATGCTTTCATAATCAATTTAAAATCAGTAGATTAAGATTCCGGACAACGTTTGAGGGTAGATAAATCTCTATAGGCTTGATTTTGGGATCACTTATAACGATGAAACAGGCGATTAATTGCGTCGGCGAATCGGCCGATTAATTGCGACCGGCGGCCTTTTCTCCGGTATAGAGTGAGCAGATGCCGAGGGTTAACTTTTTGTGCCCGGGGGAGGTATAACCGCAACGCTCAAGGATGCGGATGAGCGCCTTTCCCTCAGGAAAGGCCTGCACGGGGTCGTTCAGATATTGATAGGCTTCCCGGTTGCTGGCAGCCATCCCGGCGATGCGGGGCGCGATCCGCCGCATGTACGTGCGGAATAGCTGGCAGAGGACCGGGATTCGCGGCTGAGAAAATTCCAGCACCACCAGTTTGCCGCCGGGTTTCAGAACCCGATACATCTCACGCAGCCCTTTTTCCAGGTTCTCGAAATTGCGGACCCCGAATGCCACGGTTACCGCATCGAAAGAATCGGCCGCAAACGGCAGAGCTTCGCTGTCTCCCGCCTGGAGGGTGATGCGATCGCCCAGTTTCAGCCGGGCTACCTTCTGCCGTCCGATCTCCATCATTCCCGACGAAATATCCACACCCGTGACCCGGACCCGGGGAAGGCGGCGCGCCAGCAGGATTGCCATATCCCCTGTCCCCGTCGCCACATCGAGTACCGCGCCGTCCGCTGTCCGACCGCGCAATTCCCGGATAGCCCGTTTACGCCAGTAGCCGTCGATCCCGCCTGACAGGAAGTGATTCAAAAAATCATACCGAAAAGCAATCTTATCGAACATTTCTGCGATCTGTTGCTTTTTCCCGAGATCGGAGTCTTTGTACGGGACGATCCTGTCATGTGAATAGTTGCCCATGGCGGCGGCAAAGATACGTATCTTACGCCCTTATTCAACCGTATGGTCATTCGTTCTGCCGTCTATGTTATCAGCAGCCCGGACTATCTGCAATGTCCGAAGCCGGACCGGCCTGAATATGCCTTTATCGGTCGTAGTAACGTCGGCAAATCCTCGCTGATCAATATGATCTCCGGGTACGACAAGCTGGCCAAGACCTCCGGGACCCCAGGCAAAACGCAGCTGATCAATCATTTTTCGATTAATGACGAGTGGTACCTCGTGGATCTTCCCGGTTATGGCTTCGCAAAAGTCTCCCAGTCCCAGCGGAAAAAATGGGAAAAAATGATCGAAGACTATCTGCGGAAACGGCCCACCCTGGTAACGGTCTTTGTCCTCATTGATAGCCGTCACTCGCCTCAAAAGATCGACCTGGAATTTGTCAATACGCTGGGCAAATGGGAGGTCCCCTTTTGTCTTGTATTTACAAAGGCCGACAAAGAGAACCAGCGCACCGTTAGCAGGAATGTAAAGGATTTTCTGGACAGGATGCGCGCCAGCTGGCAGTTCCTGCCCCAGCACTTTGTCACCAGTACGCTAAAGAAAATGGGCCGGGACAAGATCCTCAGCCTGATCGAAGAGGGGAACAAGGAGTTTGAAGAGGCAAAAGAGGGAGGGGAGACAATTCCTTAGACCGTGTTGGGTCACGATCTGTTGCAGTGAGGGGGGGATGCCCGTTAGTTAACAACTTTGTTCGCGCAGCTGCTGCTGGCAAACGCTTCGGGCTTGGCTTTGAACGCAAATCCCATCCCAAGGATATAGCCCATTGCTTCCTTCAGGGCGTCATTGCTCTTGAAATGAGGGTTGGTATTGATGTCGGCATGCACTTCCATATCGACATTATACCGGCTGAAAAGATTGCAGAGCTCATACGCAATCTCGATGCTTTTTGCTACTTCCACCAGCATCCGCTCTTTGATCGAATACTGATGTCTGGTCTTTTCGTTGTGGATGAACATAAACCCGCCATGTCCTTCCCGTAAAAAGACGATCACCGTTGCAAATTCCGTTTCAAGACCTTTAACCTGGGAGTCGGTGCCGATGCAGACTTTTAACCGGTAGCCTTTTTCGGCTTCTCGTCGGATGGCATGTTCAACGGCATCAACAATGGGGAGCTCGATCGGATCACCATTAAATTTTCGCCATAGCATAGTACCAAGGATTTTTCGAATTTACCGAAAAACCCTTTATTAGCAAAATTTCATCAATACTGACCCGTACTGAGCAGGACGAGCGTACAGGCTTCCACCGGCTCGATGCCGTTAGCGGAAGCCAGGGCCTCCAGTTCGGGATTCTCCGCGCCCGGATTGAATATAATGCGCCGGGGATGTAGCGAAAGGATGTAATCGTAGTATTCCTTCTGATTGGCAGGGTTCAAATAGAGCGTTACCGTATCGACATCCCCGACCGGTGCTTTATCCGTGTGAATTTCTACGTCGCCGACGGTTGCGGTCGTGCGGCCGATCGCAGCAACCGGATGACCCGCTGTCCGCAGTCTACGCACAGCCAGATAGCTGTACCGCTCGGGGTTGGTCGAAGCGCCGAGGACCATCGTCTTCTTAGTTGGTAAGGTCATGTAATCGCTATAACAATCTCTCCTTGCTACTTGTTCGCAGGATGGCCATTTACCTCCGTGTCAGTCCAAAGTTTATCGGCTGCTTCTTATATGATTTTACCTGCCGGCCATTCTGCATGGCTGGTGTCCACGAATTGGCGCTGCTCAAGATGACCCGGATCGCTTCCTCGTCGATCCCAAAGTCGACGGATCGGTCCAGGGAGATGGAATTTGGCTGAATGACCCCGCTTTTATCGACAATAAAAGCAACGATGACCTGGCCCTGGATGTTCTTATCCACTTCGTCGTCCGGATAACGCAAATTGTGGTTGAGGTATTTCAGCCACGCGGCGGGACCTCCAATGAATTCCGATTCGACCTCCACTTTTTGAAAGACCATGACGGTATCCTTCTTAATCGACATAGCCACGGAATCCACCTTATGCTTAATTCGAAGGGAATCCTCAGCCGAAAGAAGCTTCCCACCTGCGTAATATTGTTTGCCTGTCTTCCTTCCGGGACCGGTGAAAAAAAACCAATAACCTGACCGCTGCCCGTTCTTGTACATCCCAATGGTATCGAGCAATCCATTGGCAGAATAAGTATAATAGTTACCATTGAGCATCTGCCCCTCCGGATCGCTGCACCGGTACGATCTGATCCGGGGTCCGAACATCCGATAATAATTTATCTCCCAGACAGTGTCGCCCAGCGGGATGATCTGTTCGATGGTGGCAGCGCGCTTTTCCTTCACGGGATTGCCGCCGGCGTCCAGGTAGACGACCTTTTCATTTTTATAGGCCTGCGTCAGGCCCAATTTCGGCAGAGTCCAAAGAATAGCCGTCAGAACAATGGGGAATGGTATTTTCATAAGCCCAAAATAACACAAATTAATTTGTGGGACAAGTATACCGCTTGTCCTCCCTGAACGAGAACCCTTTTCCCGGCCGGATCACCAATGCCAGGTAGATCCCGCCATTAGCCATTTTCGTTTTGGTGAACAGGTTGGACCAGTTATCGATACCCATCAGCAACGGTCCTGCTTTGAATGCCCCGCCTACCCAGACCTTTCCGTCCGTAGTCACTTCCACGGGTAAATAGGCGCCAAGTCGCCTGACCTCCCAGCGGGGGGTGACCGAAAGCAGCGTGATCTCTTTGGTAAAAAAGCGTTGTCCTTTGTTCGATCCGCCAAGATTGAGTGTCAGGTTGGTATTCACCGCAAAATGATCGGGAAGCGGCCGGTCGATATTAATCACCAGCCGGGCCGGATTCCATACTTTAAATACTCCGGCGATGGAATTGAATGAATTGACGATGGTCGACATGCTGTCATTGAAGCCGGCCATGCTGTTGATGCGAGCGAACTTTACATTCAACGCCGAATCCGTCACACTTGTTATTGGATCGCCGATCACCCTGCTTTGCGAACCGTACCGGTATTGATTATACCCGATGTCCAGCAGAGAAACTCCGATCTTCCAATCATAGTCATAATAGCTGTCGCCTTCAGCATAGACATTCACCGTCTGGGGCTTAACGAGATACTCGGCCCCGAAATCGACGGCTGCTCCCGGCCTGGTATGACCCAGGAAATCCTTCAGGTTTTGGATCGTACTATGACCTTTCTTCCAGTAGTCATAATTGGAGGAATAGGCATACCGGCCGCTGCCGGCCGCGAGGTCGTAGACGGTGAGCGGGTCTCCTGGTGTGATAGTCCGATTCACCGAGCCGCCGTCCAACTGTGCAAATGCCCCCGAAATACCGCGCATACCCTTCAGCGTTATACCGCCGTTCAACCGCCCAAAGGCATTATCCAGCAGCTCCCTGCCGTAGCTGACGAACCCCTCGACCCAGCTGCTGCTCACCAGGGCCGCATTGTAGCCTGTTCCCTCATTGAGGTTGAAGAATTGGTTCATGTTACGCAGCGTGTCATTGTAGGTGACGGGCCCCGTCCGGACCGAACCGTACCCCCGGATATTGGCGCCAAAACAGATCGCCTGAGTTCTGCCCAGCGCCAGGCGAACGTTCAAAAGATGCACGTTGAAATTGAAGGCGGCATAGCGCGCTAGCCGGCCGTCAACCCAGGTGTAATGGATGGTATCGTGGGTCAAATAACCAAAATCGGTGAACTTCAGCGCATTGGTCGTGTTGGTTTCCTGTACGGAAAAAAGGGTTACATCCCAGGGGTAGGGAGCGTTGACGATGGAAGCCGGGTTGTTGGCGGCGCCGATAGCGCCTGCATAAGGGGAGCCTTCGATCGCGTGATAATCCTGCGCCTGGCTGGACAGCGAAAGGATGAGCCCAAATAGAAGTACGGTGTTAAAATGGTTCGCCATGCGTCTGTCGGATCAAAAATGAAACCAATCTTGGAAAAGGTTTCAGCGAAGATATTAAAAGATTCGTACGCCGCTCACTGCCGAACCAGGCTTGCAAAAGCCGGCCTGCCCAAAGCCGCCTTCCGAATTGTCTGCCCCATCTGTCGGAATATTCCTGCTCGAGCTCATAACGGGCAATTTGCCCTTTGAGGAATGCGTCGATACACCCATACGCCAGCTTGCTGCCATGTAAGGCCATGCTCATGCCATTCCCGGCTAAAGGCGGGATCATCCCCGCCGCATCACCGATAAAAAGTACATGATCCTCCACCCGCGTCCTCCGTTCATAGCTGATCTTCGATATGGTTACGGGCTGAGGGAAAAGAAAGTCGGCTGACGAAAAGATTTTCTCCAGAAAAGGATTCTGCCGAAGGATCATCCTTTCCATTTCGGGAATGGAATTTCCGCTTTCCCTCAGGTTGCGCGCCGTTGTGATATAACAAAGGCAGCACTTCCCGTCCTCTATCCGTGAGATCCCGCAATAGCCATCCCTGAAATTATGCAGGCTGATCCTATCGGCCGGCATATCGGCCCGGACGTGATATTTCACTCCCACATAATTATTGAGGCGATCGGATCTTTTCCGGATAAAGGCTCGCCGCCATTTGATGTCCAGATTGCTTCGCTTGCCGTAGGCGCCACAGGCTATTTTCGAATAGAGAACGCCTTCGCTCGTCCGGACGGCGAACATCGACCGTTCGAACCGCATATCGGTCACTTTCACCGATTCCCGCAACTCCACCCCTTCCGAACGTGCGATTGCGGCCATGGCTGAATCCAACATATAACGGCTGATACCAAACCCGCCCAGCGGCAACTCGCGCATGATCGAGTTGCCATCTGGTGAAGACACCAGCAGCTGACGGATGACCGGGAGGTTCCAGTCGCTCAACGGTAACCCCAGCTCCTCCAGGAAATTCCAGCTTTCCAGGCTGACATACTCCCCACAGACCTTGTGATAGGGATACCTTTCCTTTTCCAGCAACGCGACCGAATAACCGGACCTGGCCAGCTGGATGGATAGCGCCAGGCCTGCCAGTCCGCCGCCGGCAATGATCACATCGTATGATCGGTTATCCGGCTGCATAAGAGACGGTTAATCCGGTGGCGCGGTATAATAACCAACGGAAAGCCCATTTCCATTTGAGCTGATACGTTTCGATCCCGGCCTCCTGGAGGATCGTCGTCCATTCTGCCCGGGTGAATCCCCGCAGCACGGATAAAGGCGCATCATTTTTTACGAGGTAAGACCGCGATAACCACTTCGTCAGCCATCGAATGGAATAATAGGCCAGCGGATGCCGGTGCAGATCGTTTATATACCAGCCGGTAGTACTGTTCTGCTCCATCCAGCGAATCATCGACACCAACTCCTGATCAGTAAAGTGATGACAGAAGAGCGAGGAGAAGATGATATCGGGTTTGCGCCGGTCGAATGCCACCAGCCGGTAATCCGAATTCAACCATTCCGCCTGGCCATCCCGCCATTTCTCCCTTGCCACCTCGATACAATGTTCGTTAATGTCCACGCCGACCACTTCTGTTACGACCCCGTGCCGGTGACAATACCGGGTCAATACCCGAAGGTTATCACCCCCCCCGCAGCCTATCTCACAGATCCGTATCCTTCGCCTGCCTCCAAGAAGCTGCTTCAGCCCAAGGATGCTGATCCGGTGACCGCCCAGCCAGGTATTGATCAAATCCAGCTCCAGCATATTCCGTTCGATGTCGGCAAATGGAATGCCGTCCTGATCGAGTATTTCCTTCTCGCAGCTTCGCTTGGCAAATCGGGTCATGCTATTTCGTTTCGGCGATAAAAGTTTCCATCGTCAGCCCCGGACCGAAGGCGGCGCCGAAAATGTGATTGGTCCGGCCATATTCGAGCCTCGCCATCATTCGCTGCAGGACGAAGAGGATAGTGGGAGAAGACATATTGCCGTACGATTTAAGGGTTTCATAGCTATCATCAAGGTCACCCCCCGGCAGGGGCAGATTCCTGGCGATCGAATCCAGTATTTTTTTGCCTCCAGGATGGATACACCAATAATGGATGTCTTCCTTCCGCATTCCGCTCTTCTTCAGCGCGCGACCCACCAGCCCGGCGAAGTCGGCGTCGATCAGATCCGCCACATATTGGCTCAGGGTCATTCGAAACCCGGTGGACGAAAGATCCCATGTCATTTCGCTTTTCCCCCCGGGCACGACCTCTGAATAGAACGCGCTGAGGGTTACTCCTTCGGCCGGATGATCACCCGACGTCATTAGGACAGCAGCGGCCCCGTCCGCAAACAGCAGGCTGGATAGCATATTATCGATGGTCGGCTCCTGCTGGAAATGCAGCGTGCAGAGTTCGGTGCATACCAGCAGAACTTTCGCGCGGGGATCTGAGGCGATCAGGGCGTCGGCGAGCTTCATCGCATGTACGGCCGCGTAACATCCCATAAAATTGACCGAAGTACGGAACATCGTGAGCGGCATCCCCAACGCTTCCATCAACTCCAGGTCCAATCCGGGAGCGCTCACCCCGGTGCAGCTCACCGTGATGAGATGCGTAATCTGCCCGGCATTCAGCTTGCCGTCCAGGCAACGGCGGATGGCTGACACGGACAACGGCGACGCATACTTGCGGTACATCGCCATCCGCTGCTCCAGTGAGGGAAAAGGCTCGAGATTTTCTGTCGGCGGATAGAACTCCCATTCAGTTGCCGGCCGGGTATAATCCGGGATTACCGAATACCTCCATCCGATTCCGCTTTGCTGATACAGGAATCTTATCTTTCTGTTAGCCTGACTATCCCCGGCATAAATTCGTTGCATGAAAGGGAGAATATCTTCCTGGCGGTGTCTGTAGGCGGGAACAGCTGTTCCAATAGAGATGATCTTGCTCAAAATATATTACTTGGTTGTCTTTATAAGTCTATGCTGCAAAGATGGGACCAACGTCTACAATCCGCTCATGATCAGAACAAGGATAAACCCTACGTTTAAGCAAATGGAACCCAACAGATTCATTCGGATCGAATTGGCGTAGCTCGCCTGAGCGGGATCCTTCCACACCCTGACAGCCCATATCAGGAAATAAACGACTACCGGGAGCATGCAGGTTGCCAGTACACAAAATTCCTTATCCTGCAAAGTGGACAAGAAATAGTGGGCAAGGATAAAAAAGGCAACGATATAGAGGATACCCGTGAAAACAAAGCTGCCGCGATAGCCCAGGATCATGCTCAGTGTCCTGACCCCATCCCGCCGGTCGGCCTCAAACTGGTATATCTGCGTGAGCGGATAGAACCCGCCCAGCAGCAGGGAGCTGACGATCATACCTTCGATTGGCGCCTGCAGACTCTCCGCGCCTGCACTTAGGGGATGGCTGCCCTGGTACACCAGGAAAAAGACGAGCGCCCCCTGGCAGGTGACGACCGTCAGCCAACCGGTGATCGGGTATTTCTTCAGCCGAATCCCGCGATAACTGTAAGCCCTCGACGCCAGAACATAGATCAACAGTCCGGCCGCGAAATACCAGCCGATCACCAGACCAAGGAACACCGCCAGGATATCCATCCCCAACGTCACCAGGAAGAGCTGTCGGGTGGGTTGGAGCGGGTGTTGTAACCCGCCGATGGGATCTGTATCGCGATCCATATAGCTGTTGTATCCGTTGCTTGCCGGATAGACCAGGAGATGCAGGATCACGAAGACGAGCAAGGCCCGGCCCCAGTCCCGCGGGAATACCTGACTGAGGGCAAACCAGTATACCGGCATCAGGAAGATCGAGAACGGCAACCTTAACAGCTGCACGGTCGAACGTTCGATTCTCATCATATAGTTAATGTCTAACAGCCATGCTATTTGGGAGAGTTAGTTGTTCATATACAATCTTACCCCAGATCACAATGGCCATGACCGCTTTGATCCCATAAGGCCGGATGAAGCCATTGCGGATGGCGGAAGGTACGAGGTCGGACACGGACATGCATATCAGGAGGAAGGAAAGGATCAGCAACACGCGGTCGCCCCGATCGCGCTCCCGGGAGAAATACCAGATGCCGATACCCGCCATCACGATGATATAGGTAGGCGACTCGGCCTTGTGGTTGAAGATCACCATCCAGATCAGGGTAGAGGCAAGGTATAACAAACGATAGGTCAGGTCCCGGTACAACCGCCATCGCAGTAGTGGCACAAGAAAAACGGCTACCCCTGCGATCGTTACAATATTTTTTACAGCGGCCATTTGGAACCAGGTTTCCAGCAATCCCATGACCGACAGGCCAATGGAGGCGGAGCGGTCGTTCAACAGCAAATGCAGCCAGCTCTGATACAGGAAGAGCAACTGATGCCCGTTCACCACCAGCAGCGGCAGAAGGGCAAACATCAGCATCCAGCCAATCGACCAACCGGCCAGTTTCCATTTGCCCGGATACCAGAGGTAGAAAATGAAGGCCAGCGCGCCGTAGATCTTTATATAGAACGAGAAGACGATGCAAAGGGTTGACAAGGCGTAATTGCGGCGCTCGGCCAGCGCAAAGCCCAGAACGGTCAGGCCGGCCATGAGCCCGTTGCTTTGCGTATTCTGGATGGAGAGCAGCATTTCCAGCAGACAGATCAGGAGGATCCCTGCCTTCTTTTCATCATCCAATCCCGGCAGCAGCCGGATGCCGGCGAAGAGGCATAACGAATTGATCAGGTTCCAAAGGAGCAGGCCGATCGGATCGGGCATCCAGGACAACAAGCCGAAACATAATGCAAATCCGGGGCTGTATTTGTACAAATCCCAATGATCATCGGGAAAAAGTTGATAAATGTCCTTTCCCTGGATCAAATGGTAAAAGGAAAATTTGAAGATGCGGAAATTATTGTAATCGATGTAGGGGCGGCCGCCGGGGATGTAGACTTTTGGGCCCGCGAGCAGTCCCTGCGCGGCGGCGATCACGGCGATCCCGATATAGGCAAAAAGCGCGATCTGGAGACATTTGGCTTGCCAGGTCCGGAGGAGATTCGCTTTGGTCAGGTTCATGGTATCGTAGTGAGGGTGAACGCCCAAATTTCATTTGCCATAAGGGGTCATCCCGGCGCAGTCACAATCCTCTTCTACCGGCGCCTGCAAAAGACCCGCAAAATACCGGTAATGTCCGATCCGGTCTTCACGCTCCCTGCGGGCTGCGGGCGATTGCGTATGGCATTCGACATTTCCGTTGATGATATTGATGGTCATGCCGAAACCGGGTCGTCTCCCCAATCGCCGGTCCGCCGTGGCCGGCTGCCATTTGCCGGACATGACCGCGTGACAGGATGGTTCACCGTCGTCCGCCCGCATCCAGAACCACAGGGCCGTCAGGAAAGCGATCACGCCGTCATGGCTCACCAGCTCCGGATGGGCCAGCAGTGGCAACTTCAGATCCGTGCCGGCCTGGCCGTAATTGTATGGGTAGCTCAGTTGAATGGGTCCGCGGCCATAGTACGTCTTTGCCGGCCTGGCCTTATAAGGGCCGCCGTCGCCGGAATTGTATTGTGTGCAATGCCCGTCACCGCAGCCCAGCTCCTCTGTATAGTAGAGACCCCAGACATAGGGGCCGCCTACCGCCCCGGCGCCGCCATTGGTTGTCTCATGCGCGATCTCTGCAAAAAATGCGGCCAGCTCCCGTTTGCGTGCCGTCGTATCTCCTTCTCCGGCAAATAACGGAAAACCGGCTGCCGCCCTGATCAGCGATTCATAAGTATACAGCGGATGGTGATGCGGGAAAAAGCTTTCGTATTGGGCTTTCGTCAATAGCGATGCAAGTCCTGTTGCTGCCGGGCCGGAAGATCGGGCCGACAGCAGCGAAATTCCTGCCAGCAACAGTAGATGGAACCGCATGATTGCCCAAATTAGGCAAATTCTACCATTTTTCGTCCCCTTCGCTTTGGTTGATCTTGAAGGAGAAGTTGGTTGGTTCGTATGGTTTACGCTCTTCCGGCGGCTTGACTTCCCCGTTGCGTCGCAATTTGGTGTTCCGTTTGGGGTCTTCATGAAGTTTGGGTTCCTCACGGAGTTTGGGTTCCTCACGAAGTTTGGGTTCCTCAGTTTTTTTCACTTCGCCGTTCCGTGCCGGTTCGCCCGGTCGTTTGACTTCAACAGGTCGCTTCGGTTCCCCTGGTCGTTTGACTTCAACAGGTCGCTTCGGTTCTCCTGGTCGTTTGACTTCGACGTGTCGCTTCGGTTCTTCGCGCCGCTTCACCTCACTATTGCGCTTCGGCTCTTCCTGTCTTCTTCCTGAGGGATGCTGTACGTTTTGTCGCCCGCCGTTCCTTCCGGCGGGTGCGGGACGGGCCGCGACAGGCGCCTGATAAGGAAGACCTCCGACCATTACATGAGGGTGATCTTCCACAACCGGAATGTTGCGCGCGATCAGCTTCTGAATATCGCGCAGATATTCTTTTTCTTCCTGGTCACAGAAGGACAATGCAGTCCCGCTGGCTCCAGCCCTGCCGGTCCTGCCGATCCGGTGCACATAAGTTTCCGGGACATTCGGCAATTCGAAGTTAATGACATGCGTAAGCTCGTCGATGTCGATGCCCCGCGCGGCGATATCCGTAGCCACAAGGATCCGTATATGCCGGTTTTTGAAATTCTCCAACGCCCGCTGCCGCGCATTCTGGGATTTGTTACCGTGGATGGCTTCCGCGCGGATGCCCGCACGGACAAGGCCCTGGGCTACCTTATCGGCGCCATGTTTAGTCCGGGTGAAAACAAGCGCCGTAGGAATGGAGTGGTCTTTCAGAATATGCAACAACAAAGACCGCTTGTCCTTTTTTTCTACGAAATACAACGATTGCTGTACCGTCTCGGCTGTTGTGATTTCAGGAGTGACTTCCACCTTCAGCGGGTTCACGAGGATGGTGTTCGCCAGCTTCTGGATCTCCGGCGGCATCGTAGCGGAGAAGAACAATGAATGCCGCTTCGGGGGCAGCTTCGTCAGTACTTTCCGGATGTCATTGATGAAACCCATGTCCAGCATCCGGTCCGCTTCATCCAGGACAAAATACCGGAGATGCTGCAGATGGACATACCGTTGATCGATCAGATCGAGCAGCCGGCCCGGCGTTGCTACCAGGACATCCACGCCCTTTTGCAGGGCTTGTACCTGCGCTTGTTGCGGCACACCGCCAAAGATGACTGTATGCCGGATGCCGGTGAACTTACCGTATGCTCCAAAACTTTCATCGATCTGGATCGCCAGTTCGCGAGTCGGCGTCAAAACCAACGCCCGGATAGGGCGGGGAGCACCCGGACGGGTATCTGCAGAGACACCCGCCGCATCCTCACACATTAATTGTAATAACGGCAACGCAAAAGCGGCGGTCTTCCCGGTCCCGGTCTGTGCGCAGCCCAACAGGTCTTTTCGATTAAGGATGATCGGTATAGCCTGTTCCTGGATGGGCGTAGGGATGGTATATCCCTCATTATCCAAAGCCTTTAGCAAAGGCTCAATAAGATTGAGATGTTTAAACGACAAAATGATAACTATTTAATTGTAAAAAGCCCGTCTACACAGCATTATCCTTCAGGAGTTATAACAGAAGGTTGTCACGAAAGTGGGCAGAAAGGAATATAACGGCGGCGAAGTTAGGGAGATTCAACGACATAACCAAGTTAAGAATCGAGACTCATAAGTGGTTTCATTGATAATCAAGCATTTGCAAAAACTGATAAAAAAATGGAATTTTTTCAAAAGATTGCGGTCGAAAAAGACCATTCGAATCAATTTTCCCCCTACCTTTACTTCGTTATAGCGGTTTCAGACATCAATCTCTGGTTAAGGCTCGTCGAACCCGCCCCACAATATCCAGACATGGATAGACCACGTAAACTATCCAAAGGACCTATATCAACTCTTTAAGTTTGGTTGGAACAGCAAGGACACAGTTCTTAAGGGCAGCCTGTTTCCACAGGACAGCCCAATAGGATAAGGTTTAAAGGGCCGCCTCATGTCTATGAGGCGGCTTTTATTAGAAAAAGCTGACGTAAAATTGCCCGTCTACTTCATAATAATAGGAGTGCTCCTGCCGCGAGAATCGGATCGGTGCACCCAATTCCTTCAACACTTTTAGGTACTCATAAAGACTTCGTTCGGAAATACCCATCTTCCGGGCAAATTCAGGCGGCGACCCTGTCTTTTTCCGCCTGATGAATTGGTCGAGCTGCTGCAATAGGTTAAGGTATTGTTTCATAAAAATAAAGTTTCTGCGTCCAATAAATTTACTGCAATACCGCTTCCCGCCCATGGCAGGGCGCAGAAAAATCAACAGTGTAAGAGATAATACTAGGTTCCCTGCAGTATCATATCATCATCCGGAGCGGCTCCTCCAGCAGGCTCTTGACCGTTTGCAGGAAGGCCGATCCCGTGGCCCCGTCTACAACCCGGTGATCGCAGCTGAGTGTAAGCTTCATGAGATTCCCCGGAACAACCGCCCCGTTTTTCACGACCGGAACCGCCTGGATGGAACTTACCGCCAGGATACAGGCGTCCGGCGGATTGATGATCGCCGTGAACTCATCCACGCCGAACATGCCCATATTTGAAATGGTGAAGGTGCTTCCTTCCCAGTCCGAGGGTTGTAGCTTTTTGCTCTTTGCCCGTTGCGCCAGGTCCTTCACCTCGGCGGCGATTTGTGACAAACTTTTCGTGTCTGCAAACCGAACCACAGGCACCAGCAACCCGTCGTCTATCGCTACCGCTACTCCGATGTTGACATGATGATTGATCCTGATCTTGTCACCCAGCCAGCTGCTGTTGATTGCCGGATGCTGCTTCAGGGCCACCGCCACCGCTTTTAGTACGATATCATTGAATGAAATCTTTACCGGAGACACCTCATTCATCTTCCCCCGGCTCTCGATCACTTTGTCCATATCGACCGTCATGGTGATATAGAAATGCGGGGCGGTGAACATGCTTTCCGCCAGTCGCTTGGCGATCACCTTTCGCATCTGCGATACCGGGACTTCTTCGTAGCTCACCTGGCCAATCGGGGCCGCCGGGGCAGCGGTCTTGGCAGCCGAAGCCGGTTGCGGGGCTGCTGCAGATACCGGGGTATAGCTGTCTACGTCCTTTTTGATGATGCGGCCATTGTCGCCGCTGCCGGTGACCTTGCTGATATCGATCCCTTTTTCCGCCGCCAGTTTCTTTGCCAGCGGAGAGGCTTTGATCCGGCCGTCGGCGGTGACGGACAGGTCGCTATGCGTGATTTCCGCGTCGGTGCCGGGAGGTTGTGCTGTGCCGGAGGCATTCGCGGCGACGGGGGCGGGTGCAGGGGCGGTGCGGGATGCGGCGATGATCTTTGCCAGGTCTACTTTCTTTTCGTCCCCGATTACGGCGAGCAGATCATTGACTGCGATCTTCTCACCCTTTCCGGCACCGACATACAGTAATTTTCCTTCCTTATAGCTCTCCAATTCCATCGTCGCCTTATCCGTCTCGATGTCTGCCAGGATATCCCCTTTTTTAACTGCATCCCCCACCTTCTTGTGCCAGTCGGCAATCACCCCTTCGGTCATGGTATCGCTCAATCGCGGCATCAGGATCACTTCCTCTTGTTTGGACAGGTCCAGAGCAGGCCCGCCGGATGCAGTGGCGGCTGCGGCGGCGGGAGCAGTCGAAGCAGCCGGGGCCGCCGAAGCACCGGGCGCTTTCACCAGGCTTGAAATATCTTCCCCCGGCGCGCCGATGATTGCCAGCAGGTCATTGACGAGAACCTTACCTCCCTTGTCCGTCCCTGTATACAATAGCGTACCGTCTTTGTAGCTTTCCAGGTCCATCGTCGCCTTATCTGTTTCTACTTCCGCCAGCAAATCACCTTTCTTGACGGGATCCCCAACCTTCTTGTGCCAGGCGGCGATCACCCCTTCCGTCATCGTATCACTTAACCGGGGCATTAAAATAACTTCAGCCATAACGCATTGTCTTTTTTGGAGCCGTGAAATTAAGAAATTTTAGGCAACCTTCACATTCCCCGTACGCTTCAGCACACCCCAGTGCTGCAGCTCGCCTTTCAGGGCGCGCCGCACTGCCCGGAACAGCACCAGCCAGGTTAGCCACCGCCAGATCAGCCGCTGTGGGATCAGCCATAACAGCTGGGATATCTTTTCGCGCTCGAAGCAGAACGCCAGCAAGGCCACCAGCAGGTCCACCAGCATGAACACCAGATAGTAGCCCGCGATCTTGGACGCATTGCCGGTGAATAACCCTACCACCATGAAAAAGTCGGCCAGCGGGATTACGAATGGGATGATGTATTGAAAGATCAGCACGTTTGGGAGCGCCGCATAACCCAGCCATCGGTATCTCCAGTTGAGCAACGCATCCCGGTTCTTCCAGAACGTTTGCATCACTCCGTAGCTCCAGCGGAACCGTTGCTTGAAGAATTGTTTCAGGGTCTCAGGCGCTTCCGTCATTGCAATCGCCATGTTGTCGTTCTCAACGATATAACCGCAGCGCAGAATTCGGATGGTCAGATCGCAGTCTTCCGCCAGGGTATCCGTTGTAAAGCCGCCGGCTTCTTCGATCGCCTTTTTCCGGAATGCGCCGATCGCCCCGGGAACAACCGTGATCGCATTG
>DATMLR010000503.1:0-3566 GCA_035570015.1 Puia sp. | reverse complement strand
TAACCCGTTGACGGGTTTCTTGTATGGCTGGAGCTTCTTTGCGGTGATCCAGACTGCGACGATTGCGGCGGTTGCGGTGGCTTTTGCGAAGTTTACCGGGTATTTCGTTCCGGCGTTGGAGTTGAAGCCTGAAAATATTGCCGTTTCTCTCGGGGGCATCCATGTCCATTACGCCGAACTGGTGGCGATCTGTCTGATCGTCTTTCTGACCTGGGTTAATACGATGGGCATCGAGGGTGGGAAATGGATACAACGTGTTTTTACGGTGACCAAGCTCCTATCACTTTTTGGGCTGGTGGTGTTCGGATTCTTCCTTGGCGCCCGGCATGAGATCTGGCAGCATAACTGGGCGAGTGGCTGGAAGATGGTGACGATGGCTGATTCGATGGGCAAGGGAGGGGGTATCCCGGTGATGGGCCTGGCGATAGTGGGCGCGATAGCGGCGGGGATGTCCGGGTCGATCTTTTCGAGCGACGCCTGGAACAACGTCACTTTCATTGCCGGGGAAATGAAGAACCCGAAGCGGAATATCGGGCTGAGCCTGTTCCTGGGGACGCTGATCGTCACCGTGCTGTACGTCGTGGCGAACCTGATGTACCTGAGCGTGATGCCGCTGGACCAGATTGCCGGGGCACCGCAGCAGCGGGTTGCGGTATCGGCGGCGGACGTGATCTTCGGGCATAACGGCACCTATGTCATTGCTGTCATGATCATGATCTCGACATTCGGCTGCGATAACGGGCTGATCCTGGCGGGGGCGCGGGTGTACTATTCGATGGCTTGCGACGGGTTATTCTTCCGCAAAGCGGGGCAGCTGAACCGGAAGTCGGTGCCCGGGTGGGCCTTGTGGGCGCAGTGTCTGGTGGCCTGTATTCTATGCGTCAGCGGGAAGTATAACGATTTGCTGGTAATGATCTCGTTTGTGGCGGTTTTGTTCTATGCCCTGACGGTCCTGGGTATTTTTGTCCTGCGACGCCGGCAGCCGGACGCAGAGCGGACATATAAGGCATTTGGCTATCCCATCCTCCCGGCGATCTATATCGTACTGGCGCTGGTATTCTGTATCGCATTGATCGAACAGGAGCCGTTCTATTCCGGTATTGCGGCGATCATTGTATTGGTGGGAATTCCCCTGTATTATATAGCTTTGTCCCGCAAAAAAGCGTAAAGCGATGGTCGATTTTTCTTCGTTATTTGCTTCATTCGGCTCTATCAGGGCCGGGGTAATCGGCGATGTCATGCTGGATACGTATCTATGGGGTCATGTGGAGCGGATCTCGCCGGAGGCGCCGGTGCCGGTTGTCGCGTTGGATCGCCGGGAGCAACGGATCGGCGGGGCGGGCAATGTGGCGCTGAACCTGGTCAGCCTGGGGGCGCGGGTCTCCAGCTTCAGTGTTATCGGGAAAGATAACGATGGGGAGGCGTTGGAACTCCTGTTTGCGGAGAACGGGATCACGACTTCAGGACATTTGAAGTCTTCTTCGCGGATCACGACCAATAAGGCGCGGGTGATCGGGAGGAACCAGCAGATGATGCGGCTGGATTCGGAGACGACGCGTGATCTTGCCGCGGCAGAGGAAGAGGACCTGCTGCGCCGGATAGCGGCTTATCTTGATACGGAGAAACCGCAGGTGATCGTTTTCGAAGATTATAACAAGGGGGTATTGACGGACAGGGTGATCCGGGAGGCGGTGGGGCTTTGTCGGGCACGGGGTGTCATTACCGCGGTGGACCCCAAACGGCGGAATTTCTTTTCCTATGAAGGGGTAACGATCTTCAAGCCGAACCTGAAAGAGGTCCGGGAGGGGTTGAATTTGGGGCTGGAGGAGCTCGAGCTTTCGGCGCTGGAGCTGGTTCACGGGAAGCTGGCGGAGCGGTTACGGCATGAGATCTCCTTTATAACTTTATCCGAGAAGGGGGTTTTCTATTGTGATGGTCGTGAGGCGGCGATTGTTCCTTCTCACATTCGGAATATCGCTGATGTCTCCGGGGCGGGGGATACGGTGATCGCGGTTGCTTCGCTGGTATATGCGGCGACGCGGAATATGGTATTGATGGCGGAGGTGGCGAATATCGCGGGGGGGCTGGTGTGTGAGGATGTTGGTACGGTGGCGATCAGCCGGGACCTGCTGCTGGCGGAGTGCGGGAAATTGTTGAGTTAAAGAAAATTGATTTTATATGCCGAGGTTTACACTCGCGGTCCACGGCGGCGCCGGGACGATACTAAAGGAAGATATGACCCCGGAGCTCGAAGTGGCTTATCTGACGGGGATGCAGGAGGCGCTGCGGGCGGGTTTCGCCGTGCTCGAACAGGGAGGTTCTGCCGTCAATGCGATCAAGGCGACGATCGTCATGCTGGAAGACAATATTCTTTTCAATGCCGGCCGGGGTTCGGTCTTTACCAAAAAAGGAGTGCAGGAGATGGATGCCGCCATAATGGACGGCAGCACGCTGGAGGCCGGTGCAGTTACGGGTGTCCGTAATGTCCGAAACCCGATCGAGCTGGCGACGGAAGTGATGCAGAACAGCAACCATGTTTTCCTCAGCGGGAAGGGAGCGAGCGATTTTGCGATCAAACAAGGGATCAAGCTTGAGCCGGACGAATACTTCTTCTCGCAGTTCCGTTATGATCAGTGGAAATCGATCCGTGACTCCGATACTTATTCGCTGGACCATACGCATCAGCGGCTTGAAGAATTGATGCGGGACAAGAAGTTTGGGACGGTTGGGGCGGTGGCGTGCGACCAGCACGGCAATATCGCAGCGGCTACGAGTACGGGCGGCATGACCAACAAAAAATTCGGCCGGATCGGAGATAGCCCGATGATCGGCGCCGGGACCTATGCCAACAATGCCACCTGTGGTATCTCGTGTACGGGTCATGGAGAGCTCTTCATCCGGGCTGTGGCGGCGCATGATGTAAGCTGTCTGATGGAATATAAAGGAATGAGCCTGCAGAAGGCTATGGAGATTGTGGTGCATGAAAAGCTGATCGCAATTGGCGGTGAGGGCGGGATGATCGGGGTGGACGGTCAGGGTAATGCGGCGCTGGTATTCAACAGTCAGGGGATGTACCGGGGCTATAGGAATAGTGACGGGGAGGAAATGGTTGCCATCTATAAATAGATCGGATATGAAAAAATTTGCTGTCGTTGTGGCGGGCGGGGCGGGGATGCGGATGGGGGCAGCGGTCCCAAAACAATTCCTGCCGCTGCACGAGCATGCGGTCTTGTGGTACACGCTGAAGGCTTTTCTGGACACCTACGCGGATCTGCAGGTCGTGCTGGTCGTGCCGGCCGGACATCGGGACACCGCAAAAGAGGTAGTCATGACCCTGGAGGGAGGGGAGCGAATCGAGTTGGTGATCGGCGGCGATACCCGGTTTCATTCGGTGCGGAACGGGCTGGAATGGATCCGCCGGAAGCTGGGGGGAGATGTGGCCGGGGGCGCGGCCGGCGAAGCGGGGCGGGATGCGATCATCTGGGTGCATGATGGAGTGCGGTGTCTGGTCAGTGGGGATCTGATCCGGCGGTGCTATGACCAGGCTGTGGAGTTGGGGTCGGCGG
>DATMLR010000502.1:0-4171 GCA_035570015.1 Puia sp. | reverse complement strand
GATTCATATTACGCTGCGGACATTGGGTTTCCCGGATGAGACGATCCGCCGCGAACATTTCACGGCAGGGCATATTCCGCCGGCGCCGCCGGTTTTCGACGGCACACCGAAGACCGTCACCATCCGGGCCGCGGTCGATCGTGAATTCGTCGTGACCTGGCCGGACAGTATCCTGACAGCCGCTATCAGGCAAGGTATTCCCCTACCCTACAGTTGTCGCGCCGGTCGCTGTTCGAGCTGTGTGGCGCATTGTATTCGCGGACGGGTACGAATGGCCCACAACGAGGTATTGACGGACAAAGACCTGGCTGAAGGTTTGGTGCTCACTTGTGTGGGGTATGCAGAGACGGATGTAGTGCTTGACTATACCAGGTCGTCGGCTGCAAATGCGAGCGGCAGCAACGACCCGGTGTCGGAGAGCACATAGACAGGTCCGGTCTGGCCACCGAGGATCAAGCGGATCGGCTGCTGCGTTCGGGTCTCGAATTCCTGTAAGGACTGGCGGCAGATACCGCAGGGGGAAATTGGGCGGTCGGCGGGACCACGTTCGTTTACATAACTGATCGCGATGCTCTCGATTGGAACGCCTGGAAAAAGCGAAGCAGCGGCGGACAACAATACGCGCTCGGCGCAGATACCGGCGGGAAAGGAAGCGTTCTCCTGGTTGGTCCCGGTGATCACCTGGCCATTATTGAGCCGGGCGGCGGCACCGACGCGAAATCGGGAATACGGGGCGTAGGCGTTGGCGGTCGCCTCCCTGGCTTTAGCCAGCAGAACGGCGGCCTCCGCCGGAAGCTCGCTGTCGGAGGCATATTCCTCATATTGTAGTATCAGCCGCTTGTTTTGCATATGATCAGTTTAACGGGATGCCGAACCAGGTATATTTATGGAACATCGACCTTCGGCCTGATTTCCCCTTGCTGAAATATTGGGTGAGCCAATCCTGCTCTTCCTTTATGTGCGTGCCGAGCTCCGCCATCGATGTCTGCAATTGTTGTAACGGTTTCTGTATTCGGGTATCTGCCGGCGTTAGCCGGATCGTATCGGAGATAGACCTGGCTGCCTGCAGCTGGTGGTCGGCGCTGTCCAGCATTTGCCTGATCTCTGCATCCGGGCGGTCGGGCTTGAACTGTGCGTTGAAGTAGTTGATGAACACATTGAACTGGCGCAGAGACTCATTGAAGATCCCGAGTGCGGTATTGTAGGCGTCCACGAGGCGGTTTTGGCGGTCTGCCTCCGCCTGGCGGCGGTGATTCTCCACGTCGACGCGGAGGTTTGTGATCATATTGAATGTGGCAGAGTTCCGGACGCCATTCTTTTCGATCCGGTTCGCAGCCGCCGCCTCGCGGTCAACCGGGGCCATTGCATTGTATGCGCTCAGGGAATCGGGAAAGTCGAACCGTGCTCTGGAAGGGTCCTGCCGGGTTTTCCCGTTATAGAAATCTTCGGTCGTTACCGGATAATAGAGAAATTCCCACAGGTAATCGAACGGCATATGGGTCGCGATAAAACTCTCCGGTGTGGCCTTGAAATACCCATCGTTCATTTTCCGAATGAACTGGCCTTTTTCAATATAGCCGGAGCCCCAGGTGGGATCGAAAAGGTACCAGGCGCCATCCAGCCGGGCCGCGCTCCAGGCATGCGGGATGTAGTCGGTGAACCCTCTTTGTTTGGTATATCCTTCGACAACCACCGATTCGATACCGACCGAGTTGCAGACAGCGGTGAAGAGGGTAGCGTAATTCTCGCATATCCCTTTCCGGGTCTGCAGCGCGCGGGCGATCTTTGCGGCTGTATCTTCCGAGAAGTTGAGCGCAAACATATTGATCACGTCATAGTCGATATTGCCTGCGATCCAGACAAAGATGGCCCGGGTTTTCTCTGTTGGCGTGTTGAAATTTGCATCGATCCAGGCCGCCATCGGGGCGACGGCGTGCGTGGCCGAATCGGGTAGCTTAAGCGCCCTGGCGTCCAGCTGGACAAATGGGGATGCCGATTTTGGAGAGGCCGGTTTCAAGGGAGCTTTCTGCGCAGCCAGCAAAGCCGGCATCAAGATTGCCGCGAAAAGGCCAGGTATCTTCATGGTTGCGAAAGGGTTATTTGATCTTCTTGAACAGCCGGCTCCATCGGACCCCCTTGTTCCAGCTCATCCAGATCAGCGCGGCTTCACCGACAATATGGTCTTCAGGGACAAAACCCCAGAAGCGCGAATCCTGCGAACCGTGCCGATTATCGCCCATCATCCAATAGTAATTCATTTTGAAGCTGTATTGTGTGACCGGTTGGTCGTTGAGATAGAATATTCCGCCCTTCATTTCGAATTTATTGTGTTCATAGTCCCGAATGGCCCGTTCGTAGAGCGGATAGTTGTCAGCGGTCAGTTTCAGCGTACAGCCTTTGCAGGGTATCCACAAGGGGCCATAATTGTCCAGGAACCAATGGTACGCGGGTACATGCGGCCAAACGTCCTGCATGCTGTCGATATCGGGGACGATGCTCTGCGCCAGACCATTCCGCAGCATCGCCTCTTTTGCCCGCCAGGTCAGCAGCATATCGTACTGGTTGGGAGGCCCGATCGGTCGCACCTCATCGCCGGTGATATCCACATCGTAATCTTCTTTCATGGCGCCTTCATCGAGCGGTTGTCCCTTGGTGGTGACAGCGTAGTAGGTCTCCGACGCCGGAGGGAAGGGCTGGGCCTGCCCGTTGATATAGATCACCTGGTTCCTGATCTGCAACGTATCTCCGGCAATAGCCGTGCAGCGTTTGATATAGTTCTCTTCCTTATCCACGGGCCGAAAGATCAGTGGGTATTGGTCCGGATCGCCCTGCACGATCTGGCGGCCGGAATCGACATTGCCGCGGCCGACTTCGCGAATGACGTCATAATAGGGATGCAGGGACTGGTCTTCAGGCCTGGGGAAGTCGATGACGGTATCACCTGCCGGAAAATTAAAGACGACGACGTCCCCGCGTTTTACGGGGCTGGCGAACCAGCGGGTATAGGGGATATGGATCCACTCGACATACGACTTGGAATTGGTGATCGGCAGCATGTTGTGCACAAAGGGAATCGCCAGCGGTGTGTTCGGTATCCGTGGGCCGTAGCTGAATTTGCTGACAAAAAGGAAATCGTTGATCAGCAGGGTCTTTTCCATCGATCCCGTGGGGATTGTATACGCTTCGAACACGAAAGTGCGGATCAGCGTTGCAGCCACAACCGCGAAAACGCCGGCGTCGATCCATTCCCGGGCTGTACCCTTCTTGTGCTTACGGACCGCCACCGGCCCGATATATTTCGTCTTGGGGTCAAGACCGACGTAGATGAAATAAAGCCCGGCGGTGAAAACGGTTAATGCATGTTCGTAGAATTTGAATTTGCCATATACCTTGATGAATTCCACAAGTATGCCGAGGGTAATAAACCAACCGACTACGGGAATAAACTGAAGGATGAACCAGTATACCGGACGATCGGCAATCTTCAGCATCACATAGGTGTTATAGATGGGGATCAGGGCGTGCCAGGCGGGTTTTTTCGCTTTAGCGAAAAGTAAATAGGCGCCAAAGGAGGGTAGGATAAAGAAAAACAGAGAGATGAGGCATAAGATCGCTATCTGGTGAGAACTCATGAAGTCGTATTTTTTAGCGGGACAAATTTAGGTTATTAATGGCTTAGTCGCCGGGCCGGCCGAAATATTACAAATAAGGTCTATTTCTTTGGTAATACATAATTCTGGACATCATCCTGCGAGATGGTCCTGCCCGAGAGGATGATCAGGCGCTCGACAACGTTGCGCAACTCGCGGATATTGCCGGTCCAGTCGTGCTGCTGCAGGGCCTGGATGGCAGCATCGTCGATGGCTTTCTTGGCGATGCCGTAGTCGCCGCAGATATCCGCAAGGAATTTGTCCACCAGCAGGGGAATGTCATCTTTCCGTTCGTTGAGGGAGGGGACATGGATGATGATAACGCTGAGGCGGTGGTAGAGGTCAAGCCGGAATGTCTTCTCATCGACCTCCTTCAGCAGGTCTTTATTGGTGGCCGCGATGACGCGCACGTCTACATTGATATCCTTGTCGCCACCGACCCGCGTGATCTTGCCTTCCTGCAGGGCGCGCAGCACCTTGGCCTGAGCGGTAAGGCTCATGTCGCCAATCTCGTCGAGGAA
>DATMLR010000501.1:0-13062 GCA_035570015.1 Puia sp. | reverse complement strand
GGGTATTACCAGTGGGTCAAGCACGCCCTTGGCCTCCGCTGGGCCTTCTTTGAAGGCTGGTGGACCTGGCTCTATACCTTTCTCGATCTGGCGATCTATCCTGTCCTATTTGTCACTTACACCTCTTTCTTTTTCCCCGAGATCATTCACTACCGATTGGTCATCTGTCTCGTGATCATCTGGTCCTCGGCATTCCTTAATATTTTGGGTATCGTGCCGGTAGGCAGGGTCTCGATGCTGCTCGGCGTCATCGTTTTGTCGCCCTTTCTGATCCTATTCGGCTGGCTGCTCTATACCGGTCACGCACATTCGATCCCAACTCCGTCGCTCAAGGGGGTTCAGCTGCCCGCCATTTCGATGGGTCTTTATTACGTGATGTGGAATTTTTTGGGTTGGGATAATGCCACAACCTACGCCGGGGAAGTCAGACGGCCTGTGCGCTCCTATGTCCTTTCCATCGGCATCGCGTTTGTCCTCATCCTCGGCATCTACCTCCTGACCGCTCTCTCCGTTCATTGGTCCGGCATCGATCCGACAACTCTCGATAGCGAGAACCGCGGATTCCCCGTACTCGGCACCCTTGTCGGGGGCAGGGGGCTCGGAATCCTAATAGCAGTCGGCGGCATGGCCAGCGCGGTGGGCCTCTACTCCGCCGTCCTCCTGTCGGTATCCCGCGTACCCCAGGTCATGGCCGACGACCAGTTGTTGCCGACCTGGTTCTGTTCACTGCATTCGCGCTTTAAGACGCCTTATGTCTCCATTCTTGTGTCCTCCGCGATCGTCAGCGTCCTCGTCATCTTTACTTTTTCCGACCTCGTCGTGATGGATATCATCTTATACGGCGCTGGTCTCTTTCTGGAATTCCTTGCCCTGCTCATCCTGCGCGTTCGCGAGCCGGATAGACCAAGGCCATTTAGGATCCCCCTGAATACCGCCGGATTGATCGTCATGGTCCTTCTGCCTACCGCCATCTATCTCATTGCCCTGATCGGCGCCATCTATTCGTCCGAGAAGATGTGGGGGCCGATTGGGCTCGCCGTCGGTATGCTGCTCTCTGCTACCCTGGCTTGGCGACTGGTTCGCTGGCGTAACCCCGGTATCGCCTGACAGATTCACCTATCACCTCCTCCCCGAAATCGAGACTTTTCTTCTGAGCTCCTCATAATACTCCTTCCATATTTTCCTGGCCTCCTCCTTCGGCTGCTTCATCAAAAGGATATAACTGCCGAACTCCCGCGCATAGGGAGTGCTTACGCTGTCCGCCACTGCCGCATACGCAAATAGCTTCATAAAATCGTCGTGTATCTCGCCGCGAGCGTCCGTGGTAAGGATGAAGTCATCATGAGAATAAAAATCCACCGGCGTCCATAGCAGGTAATTAGCGGAATGACCCATCGCCGGTGGCAGCCCGTAAGCCGGGCCATAATAGTCAAGCGCCCCGGCTTCCCCATAGTTGTCGGCATCAAGGACAGTGCCATTGGCGCCCATATTGTCCAGCGAGTGATAGACCTTCGCCGTCTTGACGGCCAGTTCCTTCCATCCCAACATATCCGCAAAATCCTGAGGCAGCGCATGGTTCTTCTGGTCCTCCCACCGGAGGAAGCCAAGCCGCCGGAAAAACGGATTTCGTTTATAGTAGGCTGCCAAATGTTCTGGGGGCAACATGGGCAGCTCGATCATATCCAGGTAACAGCCCAGCGCAACCGAAAAGGCTACCAACCCCCACCGTGCCCCTTGCCACCCACGCCGGGCTGCGGTTACCCGCTCCAGGTATACCGCTCCGAAGGCGAACAGCACGGGATAAGCACTCATCGCGTAATAGCTCTTGCCTCGCGCCGCAGTTAGGAAGATCAGTACGAATAGAACGGCCCACCCGGCAAAACGGTAGGGCTTACCCTCCGGTTTGGCAAACAGCCAATACAATCCCGCCGTCCAGATCAGCAGTCCCGGCAGATTGTACGATAACTGATCGAGCAGGAAATTCAGTCGGCTCACCTGGTCCAATTGCTGTTGTCTCAACTCTGTCATCTGGCGGGCAACAGGCCAGCCATGCATCCCCTCCCAAATCAGGTTGGGGAGAAATATCAAAAGACCACCCAGCAGGGAAAAATAAAAATGCCGGTTCCGAAGGACTTTCCGCTCCGGTGTTAAGAACAGCCCCAGAAATAGGCTGCAGGCGAAAAATCCCACTGAGTATTTACTCATCATCCCCAGTCCAAATCCCACCCCAGCCAAATATAAACCCTTGTACTTGCCCGTCCGGACGTGCAGCATCAGCCCATACAACATCAAGGTCCAAGCCAGCATCTCCAGGAAGTTGGGCTGCAGCATAAAGTGCACGTGCAAAAAGTACCCGAATATAAACGGCAGGAAGCCCAGCAACAGCGCAAACCGGCCCCCACCGAGGAGCAGGATCATCCTGCCGACCAGCACATAAGTAAGCGCGCCGCCCAGCGAGGGCCAGAACTTTATCCAGAAAAGGCTGGCTCCGAAAGCATTGGTCACAAAAGACAGTACACTCAGCACCGGCGGTAGCTCCAGGTAGCCCCAGGCCAGATGACGGGCTTCCGCCAGATAGAGAAACTCATCCCGATGAGGTTCATAGACAGCATTTTGCAGAAGAAAAGGCAGCACGAATTTTACCGCGGCAAGGACATAGATGAGTTTCTTCATTAAAATCGCTTTCATCTAAAGTACTTACTCTTGCCTGTTTGTTGCACGCTTTATGGTAACATCTACCCGATTCTTCGTCCACCATTTTTCAATACCTTCAGGCATGTTCAACAGTCAGGACGCACCCGACCGTCCGCCTTCCTCCGACCTTTCGGCCGAGCGTCACCCTGACCCTCGGGCCACCCCTTCCCGCGCAGGTCGCACCTACTGGCTCGACTACCTCCGGGGATTCATCACCGTCCTCGTGGTCGCCCACCATTCCACGCTCGCCTATACTACCTTCGCCCATTTTAACCCGCCAGCCTATGTCGCTTCCACTCACCCGATCGTCGATACTGTCCGCGCCTTTGGTCTCGACGTGTTCGAAGATTTCAACGACGTCTACTTTATGTCACTGATGTTCCTGATCAGCGGCATCTTCGTCCTTCCTTCCCTGGCCCGAAAAGGTTCCCGCCTCTTCCTCCGCGACCGCTTCCGCCGGTTGTTCATCCCCCTCATGATCACCGTTACCTTCATCATGCCGCTCGGCTACCTGGCCTCGTGGAACCTGGCGCACCACAACTGGGACCTGCATGCCTTTCTCGTTGATTACATCACCGTCGAACATTGGCCTGCCGGCCCGCCCTGGTTCATCGGTATCCTTTTTGCCTTCAACGGCATCGTCGGCGGCTTCTATCTCCGCTGGCGTGCGACCCTCAACCGCTGGGCCGGATACCTCGCCGATCATCCGACCCGTCCCCTGAGTCTTTTCCTCCGCGCCTACGTCCTGACCCTGATCCTATACCTGCCTTTCGTCCTGATCTTCGGCGCCTCCGCATGGATTGGATTCGGCCCCTTCGCTTTCCAGCTCTCCCGCATCCTCCTGTACGCCGGATATTTTGTCATCGGGATGCTCCTCGGCGCCGCCGGCACCGGGAAAGGCCTTCTGGCCGATGACTCCGCGTTGATGAAATACAGCACGCTATGGGTCATCGGCTGTATCCTCGCGTACTTCGCTTTGGGTATCGCCGGAATGTATATCCAGGACCTCGAACACCATAACCACCTCAACGAGACCCAGGCCAGCCTTCTCTACCGCTCCTTCTGGTGCCTGTCCTGTACACTCAGCTGTATGGCCTTCCTTTCACGATTCAACCGAATTTTCCGAAGGACCGCAGCGCGGCCGGTCTGGGAGTCACTGTCCGCCAATGCTTACGGCATCTACCTGATCCACTATGTTTTTGTGCTTTGGATCCAATACCTCCTCCTCCCGGCTCCCCTCCCCGCAGTGGCAAAGTTCTTCCTCACCTTCATCGGCGCCCTTGCCCTCAGCTGGATCATCACCGCCCTGATCCGGAAAATTCCCCTGGCCGGCAAATACCTGTAATGTTGCCCGCGAATACTGCAATCCCTCTGGTATTCGCCGCTATTAATTTACAGTGTATATTTAAACCCATGAATCTACGCGAAGCCAAAACGCAACTCACCGCGATCCTCGACAATCTGCCTTCAGACTATTCCATGAACAGCGCCCGGAAATTAATGTCATCCTTCGAAAATTATAGGCAGATCTCACAAGCCCTCGGCCGCGGCCTCTCCCGCGCAAAGTTTGGCATCAGGTCAGAATTCGAAGATATCGAATGGGATATCAGGTCGGCTATAAAAGGGACACCAAAAAAGGAAGCCGAATCCCGGTTCAGCCAAGCCAAAAAACAAATATCGGATGATATCAACAGAATTCTCGCAGTGGAAATGCAGGAATAAACTATCGGTAATGCATTTGACGGATTTCATTCCCTTTGGCATCGTACTGCCATACCGTCATTAATTTACTTCGGGACCGATAATAATAACGAACGGATTTGACTTCTTTGTCGCCCCGATACCAGCAAGTGTCAGCCCCATCCATCGGCCCCGCCATTCTATACACCACGATTTCCCTCGATAGGCCCCTATCTTTGTCATAACGATAAATAAGGGTGGTATCGCCCGTTGCTGCATGGACAAAATAGCACGCTGTTTTCATCCCATGTACATATGTTGTATAACTGACGCTTTCGGCGGTCGCACCCGGGCTTCCAATTGTTTGGGTTACAAGATTGCCCGTGCTATCATAAATCGAGGAAACCAGAGTCGTATCATACTTAGGTATTTTAACATCATCCATATGGGCCACTGCGCTGTCAAGGTTCTTCTCGTTGGAATCGACCTCTATGCGACGCATCTTTTCAAATCTAAGGATTTCCAGGCGATGCTGATTATATACCATTTTAGAGAAACGGAAGAGGGTAGATTTTGATTTCTTTATGTCTATAGTTGCGTCAGTAATAAGATTGCCCTTCTGATCATATGTCATAACATGCCTGCCCGCCAATTCCCATTGATTGGTTCTTTGCCTATAATCAAAAGTTCGTTCCTCTACCAAATGCCCTTCCGTATCATACACCCTGGTGATCAGCGTATTCAAATGCAGATCGGGCTGACCATAACGTAAATGGTAATATATTTCCAGCGAAGAATCCAGCAATCCCGCTTTGGTATAAGAATGAACTTGTACCGTGCTGTCATAGATGTTCCAGTCGCCAAACCCTGCGGCCGCTGGTCCCCGTTTGGAAGAAGGGAGGTTACAGGAACAAAGGACAATCATTATGAGAAGCGCTAACACGGCGGCCTCGGCAGAGCGAATGATACTCATAATGATACAAGATACAAACTCTCCTTCAAGGCCGCCGCCCCGCCCCAAAAAATCCTTACCTTACAACCCTTTATGCAAGCGCCCGCATACGATCATCTCAAGACCGACACCGGCACCCGCGACTCTCTTACGTGGGAGTTCGACGGCATCCGTATGGGCCACGCAATCTCCAAATTCCGCACCCTTACCGAATTCACTGCCTTTAGCGCCATGACCGACGTCGTACGCCTCCACATCGGCCTCCGCGGCAATTACAGCTTCCGCTATCGCCAGCTCGACACCACCTTTGACCTCATCGGCGGCCACCACAATCTCCTCTACTCGAAGGATTTCGAGATGACCGTCTACAACCGCACCCTTGAACTGGAAACCTTTGGCGTTCAATTCCCGCGAGAGACTTTCCTGAAGTTCACCGCAAACGCCACCGACCTGCTCAAACGATTCTCCGAGCGGATCATTAACGGCGAGCCTGTCATCCTAACCGACGACTGGGGCGCCGTCGATCCCGCTATTCACCAAGTCATCGACCAGATCATCCACCACCGCTATACCGGCGATCTTCAACGCCTCTTCCTGCTTTCCAAAAGTATCGAGCTCCTCGTCTGCTGCGCCGAATCCTGCGAACAAGCCGGCAAGACCCAACCCCAATTCCTAAAGTCAAACACAGACAAGGAGAAAATCCTTGCCGCCCGCGACCTCGTAAACGCGCGTGTCGACTGCCCGCCGAGCCTCTCCGAGATTGCCCGTACGATCGGTCTCAACGAATACAAGCTCAAACGAGGGTTCAAGGAAACCTTCAACACCACAGTCTTCGGCTACCTCACCGCGCAGCGACTCCACCTTGCCCGTCGCTACCTCCTCGACACCCAAAAGACCGCCGCCGAGATCGCCTTCGAGCTTGGCTACTCCACCCCGCAGCACTTCAACAACGCATTCAAAAAACACTTCGGCCACACTCCGCAAAACGTTAGAAAGAATCCGTAAAATGCAATCGCCATAGCCCGCGATCGACTAATTTGCATCCATTAAATGCACTCCCCATGAGCCACCCATTGACCATCAGCAACAGCATCGACATCCATGCCCCGGCTACCAAAGTCTGGAACGCCCTCACCGACCCCGCGGAGACAAAAAAGTACATGTTTGGCTGTGAAGCCCTTTCCGATTGGAAAGAAGGAAGCCCCCTCATCTGGAAAGGCAACTTCAACGGGGTCGAGGTCGTCGCCGTCAAAGGGACAATCAAGAAGATCCGACCGGCAAAATACCTCGAATACACGGTGATCGACCCTAACAACCCCAAGATACCCGACCTTCCCGGGAACTACCTCACCGTCACATGCGAGCTGACTGAAAATAACGGGATGACCACCCTCACCGCAACCCAGGGGGACTATAACACCGTTGCAGAAGGTCCCGACCGCTATAAGCACTCCGTCGAAGGCGGTGGCTGGGGCCCGATCCTCGAAGCCATCAAAGCCCAGGTCGAAGCGGGAGTGTAACAATTTCCGTATTATTGCGACGAACTCATCCATGTTCAGACACAACCTCCACATTGCCTGGCGTCAATGGCGCGCAAGCTTGTCATACTCCCTGATTAACCTCGGTGGCCTCACCGCCGGCCTCACCATCGCCCTGCTCATCGGCTTGTGGATCGCCGACGAACTTTCCTTCGACCACTACTTCCCGAACCACTCGCGGATAGTGAAGCTTATGCGTACCACACCCTCCGACGCCGGTCTCGTTACCTCCGACCTTCAGGCGCCGCCGCTCGTAGCCGAGTTGAAAGCCAATCACAGCAGCCTCTTCCGCCACCTCGCCATCGTCTGGCCCAACTTCCCTCACGCCTTGTCGGCTGGCGGGACGAAGCTCATCGCCGAAGGTCAATGGGCCCAGCCGGAATGGTCCGCCATCCTGTGCCTGCACATGATCCGCGGCAGCCGCAACGCGCTCGACGACCCATCCTCGACCCTCATCGACCGGTCTACCGCGATCGCGCTGTTCGGCGAAAAGACCGACCCCGTGGGCCGAACCATCCGTGTCGACAATAGCGTCAATGTCAAAGTTGCCGGCATCTACGAAGACCTTCCCGCCAACACCACATTCGCCGGCACCCATATCCTCCTCGCCTGGAACAAGGCCGGCGACGAAATGGCCTGGTTTAAGGACGTGCAGCAGGACTGGGGCGCCACCGGCTTCTGGATCTTTGGCGAGCTCAATGACGCGGAAGACCAGGCCACCGCGGACAAAGACATCCATAACATCCTGCAAACTCACCTGAAGGGTTCCAAAGATCAGCTCAGTCTCTACCCGATGGACCGCTGGCACCTCTACAGCGAATTCCGCGAAGGCAAAAGCGAAAGCGGCCATATCCGGATCGTTCTCTTCTTTACCTTGATCGGCATCTTCGTGCTCCTCCTTGCCTGCATTAACTTCATGAATCTCTCCACCGCCCGCAGTGAACACCGCGCCCGCGAAATCGGAATCCGGAAAACCCTCGGTTCCCTCCGCCACCAGCTGATCGTCCAGTTCCTTGGTGAATCCATATTTCTCGCGATTATGGCATGCACACTCGCAATCATTCTCGCCCAGCTTTCCCTGCCTTTATTCAACCAACTTGCGAACAAGCATCTCGGCATTCCTTATGGGAGTCCCTGGTTCTGGCTACTCACGATTAGCTTCACGATCTTCACCGGTCTGATCAGTGGCAGCTACCCAGCCCTTTACCTATCGCGCTTCAAGCCCGTCAAAGTACTCTATGGTTGCTACCGGAACGCTGCAAGCGCCGCCATAGCAAGGAAATCCCTCGTCATCCTTCAATTTACCATCTCCGTCGGCCTCATAATCGGTACCGCAATTGTCTACCGCCAGGTCGAATTTGCAAAAGCGCGCCCCATCGGCTATGACCGCGATGGTCTCATCGCCATCCGCATGAACACCAGCGACGTTTACAGCGCCGACTATAACAGCCTTCGCGACGACCTCCTCCAGTCCGGAGCCGTCATCGACATGGCTCAATCCGCCAACGAAGCAACAGAACAGCCGCCGAACGCGGACATCAGCTGGGAAGCGAAAGACCCTAATTCGAGGCCCCCGTTCACACTCATCGAAGTAACTTACGACTTCGGCCGGACGATCGGCTGGAATGTCAGCGCCGGCCGCGACTTTTCCCGCGCTTTCACAACCGATAGCAACGCCGTCGTGATCAACGAATCCGCCGCCCGCCTTATCGGCTGGAATAACCCCATCGGAAAGACCCTTCACTTCTGGGCCGGTGACCGCCGCATCATCGGCGTCATCAAGGATATCGTTCTCGGTTCGCCCTACCAGCCCGTGATCCCCACGATTTTCCCCATGAGCTACAAAGACGTCAATTATATCACGATCCGGCTGAATCCGGCACTGAACACGAGCGCCGCCCTCAACGAGATAGCAGGGGTATTTCGAAAGTATGACCCCCAGTCCCCTTTTGAGCCTCACTTCCTCGCCGATGACTATGCGCTGAAGTTCACCGAGGAACAACAGGTAGCCCGCATCGCTTCCGTATTCGCTATCCTCGCCATCTTTATTTCCTGCCTCGGCCTCTTCGGCCTCGCCTCCTATATGGCCGAACAACGAACAAAAGAGATCGGCATCCGTAAAGTTCTGGGCGCAACTGTCACCCAGCTGATCACCCTCCTCTCCATCGACTTCTTAAGACTGATCCTCCTCGCCCTGGCGCTCGCCATTCCTCTCTCCGCCTGGGCCATGCAACGCTGGCTACTCGACTATCCCTACCACGCCGCCCTTAGCCCATGGATCTTCGCCGCCGCGGGAACCGGTGCCATCGGCATTGCGTTGCTCACCGTCTGCACGCAGGCCCTCCGCGCCGCCCTCGCCAATCCAATCCAAAGCCTGCGGTCGGAATAGCTTTCATCCGCCCTCATCCGCCCTCATCCGCCCTCATCCGCCCATTGCGCCGAACCGCCCCTTCGGTCCGCACTGTCGCCAATTCCGCACTTTCCTCAATATTTTCACTTTTCAAAATTCGCAAAATGCGAACTTTGACCCCGATTCCGTCGATGACTTGCCCAGCGCACCTCACTTTTTATCAAGACAGTGATTGATTTTCAAAGATATAGGATGCGGCGAATTCCAAGCGCGCTACCTTCCCACCTGAATGCCTGACCAAAAGTTCGCATTTTGCGAACTGCGACTTAACGATCAATACACGTCCGCCGCCAACCGCCACTTGCACCGCCGAAAACCCTGCATGCACCACCCGCCCCCCAAACCGCACACCCGGTGCTTCGAATTCGTACACCTGACCACCGACGCCAACCGACAACCCCTTGAACAACAAAATATTATTGCATTGGCACTTTTTTAGTGGTATAAACGACAATCTCCACCAACATGCTGAGCAATCTTCTCAAAACTGCCTGGCGAAGCCTCACCCGCAACAAGGCATTTTCCCTGATCAATATCCTGGGGCTTGCACTCGGTCTTGCCTGCAGCCTCCTCATCATCCTGTGGGTCCGCGACGAGCGAAGCATGAACGCTTTCCACGCCAACAAGGCCGATCTCTATGACGTGTATGAGCGCGTTTTCTCCGAAGGTAAAGTGGAAGGCGCCTACTCGACCCCGGGCCCGCTGGCCGCCGAGCTGAAACGACGCTTACCCGAAATCCGATATTCCAGCGGCTTCGACCCTAACCAGTCCGCGACTTTTGAAGTAGGCGATAAGATCATCACGATGGATGGCGCCGCCGCTGACTCCGATTTCTTCAAGATGTTTACTTATCCTATCCTCGAAGGCACGGCCGCCACCGCCCTCAACGCCCCCGATAAGATCGCCATCTCCCGAAAAATGGCGAATAATTTCTTTGGCAGCCCCGCCGCCGCAATCAACCGACCTATCCGCTATGACAACGCCAGAGTATTCCGGATCGCCGCGGTATTCGAAGATCCGGGAACCAACAGCTCGGACCGTTTTGATTACGTTGTCAACTGGCCCTTTCACCTCGACACCGTCGGCTGGCTGAAAGACTGGATCTATCGCACTCCTCACACCTACATCCAGCTTCAACCCGGCGCCAAACCCGCGGCGGTCGACGCAAAAGTCCTGCACTTCATGGACAGCTACCTGACTTCCTCCCGCGAAGGCGCCGGTTTCCATATCGAGCTCGGCTTACAGAAGTTCGACGAGATGTACCTCCAGTCGACGTTCAGGAATGGTTACCCAGCCGGCGGCCGCATCGAATATGTTCGGCTATTCACCATCGTTGCCATCTTCATCCTGTTGATCGCTTGCATCAACTTTATGAACCTGAGCACTGCACGATCGGTCAAACGCGCAAAGGAGGTCGGGATTCGCAAGACCATCGGCGCGGCCCGCATCGCGCTGGTCGGCCAGTTTATCGGGGAAGCCTTGTTAATGGTCCTTCTCGCTGCGGCCCTCGCCCTTTGCCTGGTAGCCTGGATCCTGCCGCTGTTCAACACCATCACCGGCAAACAGATCACGCTGCCCCTCGCGCACGTGGAATTTTGGACCCTGGTCGCGGCGCTGATCTTACTGACCGGCTTCACCGCAGGCAGTTATCCCGCAATTTTTCTTTCAAGCATGAAGCCCGCGAAGGTCCTCAAAGGAACCCCTGGGTTCCGACCGAGACCGAGCGTACTAAAGCTCGGTCGATGGTCTTTGAAATTCAGCCCCGCCGCCTTCTGGCTCCGGAAAGGCCTGGTCATCTTCCAATTCACGCTTTCCATCCTGCTCATTATCGGAATGATGGTCATCTCCCGCCAGGTGAATTATTTGCAAACCGTTAACCTCGGATTCGACCGCGACAATCTTATCTATACCCCGGCTCAGGGTGACCTCTGGCGAAAATATCAAGCCTTCAAAGCGGAACTCACCGGCATGCCCGGTATCCAGGCCGTGACCCGAACCGATCAGCCGCCTCAGGAGACGGGCGCGCATGCCTATGACATAACGTGGGAAGGCAAAGACCCAACCACCAGGGCGGTAGTGATCCATACCACCGTAGGTTACGGCTGGCTGAAGATGATGAACTTGAAATTGCTTCAGGGCCGTGATTTCTCTGCTGACTTTCCCACCGATACCAACGCCTATATAATCAACGAGACCGCACTGAAATTGATCGGCTATAAAGATCCCATCGGCCGCCCGCTTAGCATCTTCGATCAACATTACAAGATCATCGGTGTGGTCAAAGACTTCCATTTCAAATCCCTCCACGACCCCATCGAGCCCCTGCTGATCAACCTGAATGAACAGATCGATTGGGGCTTCATTATGGTGAAAGCCCGTCCCGGCCAGACGAGGGAGGCCGTCGCCAGCATGGAGAAAGTGTATCGCGAATTCGAGCCCCAATTCCCGCTCCAATATCACTTTAGCGACCAAGAGTATCAGCGCTTGTACAACAACGAACAAATGATTGGCCGCCTCTCCGACAGCTTCGCCATCCTCGCGGTCTTCATCTCCTGTCTCGGCCTTCTGGGCTTGGCGATGTTTACCTCCGAACAGCGCACCAAAGAGATCGGGATCCGCAAAGTTCTTGGTGCAAGCGAGCTGAAGATCTTCAGCATGTTATCAAAGGACTTTCTTCAACTGGTAGGAATAGCGCTGGTGATTGCTTCGCCGCTGGCATGGCTGCTCATGGATAACTGGCTTCGGGAATATCCCTATCGGACGAATATCACGTGGTGGATCTTCGCGGTGGCTGGAACCGCAGCCATGACCATCGCGTTATTGACCATTGGTTTCCAGGCCCTTAAAGCCGCTCTTGCCAACCCCGTTACCAGCCTCCGCTCCGAATAAAGGACGGTTTTACCGCTCATCGTATCCGGACGCGCAAACACCGCAGGGATTCCTATTTTTGTTGCCCACGGAAAACACTAATCGCTATCAGACAGTATTTTATCATTTTTTGCGCCATCCCCAGCATCCTGGTCCTTACAACTCCCGGCTGCCGGAGTACCGGAGACGGTCAGCCGATGGCCGCGGGAGTGCCGGCCGCGGAACCTTACCCGGTCTTCACCATGAGGACCTATACGACCACCCTCCGGTCCGAGTATCCCGCCAACATACAAGGGCAACGCAACATCGAGATCCGCCCCAAGATTGACGGCTACATCGAACACATCTATATCGATGAAGGGGCAACGGTAAAAAAAGGTCAATTACTATTCAGGATCAACGCCCCACAATATGAGCAAGACGTCAAGAACGCCCTGGCCGCCATCAACAGCGCGGAGGCTGACGTTAATACCGCCAAATTGCAGGTGGAAAAGACCAAGCCGCTCGTTGATAAGGGTATTATCAGCGAATATGAATTGAAATCGGACGAACAAACGCTGAAAGTCAAAGAAGCCGTCCTGTTACAAGCTCAGACTACGCTGGCCAACGCCCGGACCAATCTGTCCTATACGATTGTCACCAGCCCGGTCGATGGCGTCGCCGGCATGATCCCGTATAAATTGGGCAGCCTCGTGAGCAGCACTACGGCACAACCGCTCACCATGATCTCCGATATCGCAAAGGTGTATGCGTATTTTTCCATGAATGAGAAGCAACTGCTTGACTTTTCCCGCCAGTACAAAGGGAGCACGGTGGAGGCGAAGCTGAAACAACTTCCGCCAGTCGCGCTCATCCTGCCCGACAAGACCGAATATCCGGAAAAAGGGCGGGTCGAAGCCATGAGCGGTTTGATCAGTTCT
>DATMLR010000500.1:0-2957 GCA_035570015.1 Puia sp. | reverse complement strand
ACAAATTCACGCGCCGCTGTTCATCCTCCGCACTCCCGCCATTGTGCTCCCGCCGCTGCTGCTTCGCCTGCCCAAAACGGTAATTCCACGTCACCGTCAGATACCTGCTCTCCGGCCGGATATTCACCTGCGTATAAAAGGCCGCTGCATCCGTCGTCTGACCCGGCCGGTACACATAGAACGGATCACTAAGGTTCAACGTCAGCGTCCCCTTATCATTTAGCATCTTCTTATTCACGCCCACCGAATTATTCCACGATGGGATTTGGTGAATTCGGATCCCCTCCATCCACCTGGTCGCATAATTCGCCCGTAGATCGACACTCCACCCGTTGCCCAGCCGGAAATTATTATTGAAATTAACCTTGCATCCGGTCAGTTGGTCGATCGTATACCCTACATTCGCCGGGTCATCCAGCTTGGCATTGATCACCACCACCGTCCAGTTCGCATTCCACCACTTCGTCAGCCCCTTGGTATAGCCGACATAAAAAAAGATATTTCGCCGATAGGCTACATTCTCCTTCGTCAGGATCGTGATCAGATCGTCTCCCTGCCCAGTCGTCTCATACACACGCGCCGACATGTTGTCAAACCGGTAGTAGAACAACCCGACAAACAACTCCGACTTGTAATGATATTGGAGCTCAAACGAATTCGAGAAATCCGGCTGTAACTTCGGATTCCCCACCCGGATATTGTATTGATTGATGACATACCGGAATGGATTCAGGTCCAGATAGCTCGGCCGCCCGATCCCCCGGCCATAGCTTAAGGAGAACGAATTTTTGTCATTCAGCACATACCCGACGTACCCAGTTGGAAACGCATTCAGATAAGAGTGCCGGAAACTCCCGCTCTCCACCAGCTCATTCCCAGCCGCGATCGTCTGCTCCGCACGGACCCCCAACTCCACGCTCCATTTCTTGCTCAGCTGCCTGCTGAAATTCACATACGCAGCATTGATATTCTCCGAGTAAATGAAATGGTTGTTCAGCGCCGTATCCGGCTCCCAAACCTTCCGCAGCGTGTCATATTGCGAATACACGGAATTATTATCCGTCCGCACATAACTCGTCTTGAAGCCTGCCTCCAGTTTGGTCTCATCGGCGCCGCCCTTCGGGCCCAATGGCTGACTGTAATCTGCCTTAAACGCATAAATGTCTATATCCGACGGCAGGGACCCGTCAAGCAGATACGAATCCTGCACCCCCGGTGAATGGTAATGCAGATAATCCGCATCCGCTGTTAGTTCACGGCCGCCTCCCAGTTTCAGCAGCCAATTCACATTTACACCCGGGTTGCTCACTGTATTTCGGGTAGAGGTCGGAACAGATTGCTGCTGAACAACCTGTTTTAGACTGTCCAGGAGATTGACGGTCCCATTCGTCGATGAGACATTGGTACTGAATAACCCTGACAAATTCAGCCCAAGCGAACTATTCTTCGACACTTGGTAGTCCATCGCCAGTTCCGGCGTGTACGATCTCGAATCCGAGACTACGGAAGTCTGATAGTCCTGGTACTGCGAAAAAGGAACGCCATATCCCGACCGGAAGGAAGACAAGGCATGCTGATCATTAAAAGTCTTAAAATCCGAGACCCCCATCGTAAAATTCAGGTTCACCTTATCTTGCCGCCAATTCAGCATCAGGTTGTCCCGGGTTTTGAAATAATAGCCGAAAATTGCGCTCGCCGTAACGCTCCCGAGCAGCCCATCCGCTTGGTTCTTCTTCAGGACGATATTGATAACCCCGCTGCCATCCCCGGCGTCAAACCTGGCCGACGGTTGCGACATGATCTCAACCTGCTCGATAGATCCCGCCGGCAAGCCCCGCAGATAATTCAGCAGGTCCACCCCGGACAGATAGCTTTTCCGCCCGTTAATATAGATCGTAGTCCCCGGCTTCGTGATCAGCCCGATCGTGTTGTTCACATAGTCGACCTCAATACCCGGCGACCGTTCGAGGATGTCCAGCGCTGACATGCCCGGGGTAAAGAAGGGCGAGGATTCCACATTGACGACCATCTTATCCAGCTTCCATTCTACAAAGGGTTTTTTTGCCTCCACCGACACCGCCTGCAGGCTCTTCGCCACGGGCGACACGACGATATTCACCGCTTTGGATTCGCCCGATTCCAATACCACCGCAGCCCCCATATACCGATCATACCCAACCGACGTTGCGGAAAGGAAATAGGCTCCTGTGCCAACCCGGTCCAGTACAAAGCCACCCGACTTATCGGAAACCGCTGACCGGATGATGGTAGAATCTTTTTGCCGGTGCAACAGGACCGTCGCCGCCTCCACCGCTTGCCCATCCTTATTTCGGACAGTGCCGGTTATTTTGGCCTGCGCCAGGACAAGGGACGAGCAATTGGCCAGCGACAATAGCAGTAGGAAGGTTCTCATCTTTTTTCCTCAAATCTTGCCCAAATTCCCGCACCCCGCCAGCCTATTCCACCGGCAAAACGCGGCCGGGTCCATACACCCCGGAATTGACAGCCAACTACATTCGTCCCCGAAACGCGCATGTTAGTGTAAATAGCGTTGTGTCCCGGCCATTCGACCACAGGATTTCCTAATTTCAGGTATGCGTAACCTGCCCTTTATTTTTTCCGATCAATGGAAATACCGACTCTCCAGGCACCTGGCCTTTTGGCTCATTGCCTCCTTCGGTGTGGGCCTCGTAGGGCTCGGAATCCGCCCCCTATTCAAAGCGGAGGTTTCCCCGGGCGCGCTGAAAGAGCACGTCATTGAACCCTTACTTTATCTTCCCGGACAAATCTTCCTCGTTTATACATTGATCTACTGGGTCATTCCCCGCTACCTGCTCCGCTCCAAATACCCGCAGGCCGCGGCATGGGCTATTGCCCTCGTCGTCGCTGGTGGTTTTATTGCCGCGATCTCCTACGACCTCCTCTTCGATTCCTTCTATGCCTGGATCATGCACCGT
>DATMLR010000499.1:0-8109 GCA_035570015.1 Puia sp. | reverse complement strand
GGCGAGCTGCCATATAAGCTTCCCGAATTCATGTCGGTACTTGTCATAACCAAGTGCACCACGCTCCGTCGCGAAATAGAATTGGTACCACCACTGATATTCTGCCGCCGGCGGCAAGGGTAGCTTGTTGGCCGCAGGACTGGCGATCAGGTATCCGCTCACAGCCACCGTCGCCTTGCAACGCTCCGGCCAAAGCGCCGCAACGATGTTGGCCGACCGTCCGCCCCAGTCGAACCCGCCGACAACCGCCCTTTTTATCTTGAGCGCATCCATCAGATCAATGACATCCTGCGCCACCGCGGCCGGCTGCCCATTCCGGAATGTGTCGGCGGAAAGGAATTGTGTCGTGCCGCAGCCTCGCACGTATGGAATGATCACCCGATAACCTTTGGCAGCCAATAATGGGGCAACATCGGCATAGCTGTGAATGTCGTAGGGCCAGCCATGAAGCAGTAGGACTAAAGGTCCGTCACTTGGCCCCGACTCGGCGTAGCCGACATTCAACAGACCCGCATCGATCTGTTTCAACGGCCCCATAGATGTATTTCCGGACCCGTCTCGGTGATCATCCACCGCCCGATGGCCAGCCGCCGGCCCATCAGCCACCGCCTTATCCTTACCAAATGAGGTAACCGCATCACCAAGCGAACCAAACGGAACGGCGAAAAGGGTCATGGCCGCAGTGCTCAGGAATTGGCGGCGCCCCCGGTTCTCAGTATTCATATTCGTTTGTTTTGTCTTGCGACGAGCAACAGGTATGCCATTTGCTAAGCCAATGATAACCTTTCAATTATAATCGACGACGGCGGCATTGAAAAATGATGGTTCATAAATTAACGAACCAATACACGACTAATCGAATGCCCTATTCACCGATATGATCGAACTAATTGGTCTTTACCGGATTAAACATTGGCACGATAATTACCTGTGCCTTTGGTGCAAAAGAATAGGAAATGAAAAAAAATATAATTATGGAAACCATTCTCACAGGCGCCGTCGCCATGCTCGGCGTAACCGGCAGCGCACAGCAGAGCGCTACCGCGGAGATCCGACCCTTTCATGTTCATTTCAGTGATGCGGCGCTGGCCGATCTTCACCGGCGCGTTTTGGCGACGAATTGGCCCGATCGCGAATTGGTCGGAGATCTCACACAAGGTTTGCAGCTCGGGACGATGAAAAAGCTCGCACACTATTGGGCGACCGAATATGACTGGCGCAAGATTGAAGCGACCCTCAATGCCCTTCCCCAATTCATTACAAACATCGACGGCGTCGACATCCACTTCATCCATGTACGTTCCAGGCATAAGAATGCACTCCCTATTATCATCACACACGGCTGGCCCGGCTCGATCATCGAACAGTTGAAGGTTATCGGACCGCTCACCGATCCTACTGCCTATGGCGGAAAGGCAGAAGATGCCTTCGACGTCGTGATTCCGTCACTCCCCGGTCATGGTTTTTCGGGTAAGCCCACCGAGCTCGGCTGGGATCCGGTACGGGTTGCACGTGCCTGGATCGTGCTGATGAAACGCCTTGGATATACCAGGTACGTGGCCCAGGGTGGAGATTGGGGTGATGCGGTAACCGAGCAGATGGCCGTGATCGCGCCTCCTGAACTCCTGGGCATCCATACCAACATGGCGGCTACCCTGCCGCCCGAGGTCTCCAAGGCGCTTGCGACCGGCGGCCCGGCCCCGGATGGGCTCGCAACGCCCGATGAGCAGCACGCGTGGGAGCAGCTGGATAATTTTTGGAAGCACGGCCTGGGCTATGCCACCGAAATGGCGAACCGCCCGCAGACTCTATATGGACTACAGGATTCACCCATTGGCCTCGCGGCCTGGATGCTGGACCACGACGGCAAAAGCACGGAGCTGATCACCCGCGTTTTTGACGGACAGACCGAAGGACTTACGCGGGAGGATGTCGTCAACAACATTACACTTTACTGGTTGACCGGGACTGCGGTCTCTTCGGCGCGGCTCTACTGGGAAAACAAGCTGGCCTTCTTTGATATAAAACACATCACCATTCCGGTGGCTGTGAGCGCGTTCCCGGACGAGATCTATCAGGTTCCGCGGACCTGGGCGGAAAAGGCGTTCCCTCATCTCATCCATTACAACAAGCTCGCCAAAGGCGGCCATTTTGCAGCCTGGGAGCAGCCGCAGGTATTCTGCGACGAGATCCGCGACTCCTTCAGATCCTTGCGTTAGCCAATGGCGAAAATCGCCGCGTCAATAATGTGCTTTCTGGATCCCCAAGCGTTTCAACTTCGAGGCCAATGTACTTGCCGGGATCCCGAGCGATTTTGCGGCGCCGGTAAATCCGGCTACCCGCCCCTTGCATTGTCTGAGCACATTGATAATGTGGTCCCGCTCGTTTTCCTCGATCGTCTTTATCCTGGTTCCGTTTGCCAGTTGTTCGGCCACATCTTTTAGCCTTCTGCAAGAAATATAAATTTGTCTCAGGATCTCATCATCAGACAACAGTATGCTCCTTTCAATGGCATGTTCCAGCTCACGGATATTACCGGGCCAGTCGTAGTTCATGATTTGTTCGCGAACGTGCTCGCTGACCGTAGTGATCTTTATTCCAATTTTATTCGAGAGCTTATGAATAAAATGGTCCACCAGCAAAGGAATATCCTCGCGCCTGGCTCTGAGCGACGGTACACTGATCGGAAAAATATTCAGCCGGTAGTATAGATCTGCTCTGAGCCTGCCTTGCTCCATTTCCTTTTCCAGGTCGCGGTTGGTAGCGGCAATAATCCGGACGTCGACATGGATCGTTCCCCGCCCTCCTATGCGTTCAATCTCTTTTTCCTGCAGCGCCCGCAGCAGTTTAACCTGCAACTCTAATGGCAGCTCACCTACTTCATCCAGAAAGAGGGTACTCCGGTCCGCCATCTCGAATTTCCCTATCCTCCGGTCCGACGCGCCGGTGAAACTGCCCCGCTCATGGCCAAATAACTCTGACTCGATCAAGCTGGCCGGTAACGCCGCACAATCCACTTTGACCATTGGCTTGGCCCTGCGTGAGGAATGTTGATGGATGGCCCGGGCGACGAGTTCCTTTCCGGTCCCGGTCTCCCCCAGGATCAGAACGGTGCTGTTGGTCGGCGCCACTCTTGAGATAAGCCTTAACGTTTGTTGAAGTTCACCGCTTTGGCCGATAATTTCGGGATAAGGTCGACTTTTCTCGATGCCTCCTTCTAGGCATATTTGCTCTTCCTGGAGTTGCATGGTTGTCTATTTTAAAGGATTTCCCACAGGAACTTCATCTAAATGTAAACACGGGATACTAATTGTAAACCAGAACAGGAATACAGATAGGCAGAAAGTCAAGCCTACAATTTAAAGTTGGGGGTAGACGAATATACGTAAAATAGAAGCACCACCAAAATTGCTGCAGAATTGAGCGTTACCACTTACTCCGTTTACCTCACTCCGCCTTTAAATTCTTTACCGGGTCCGCCAATGCCGCCCTCAGCGAATGATAGCACACCGTGCACATCGCCACGGCAACGATCATCAGAACGGGCGCACCGAAGAACCAGGCTCCGATGGAAACGTGATAGGCATAGTCCTGCAGCCAGTTGTGAAGCAGATACCAGGCCAAAGGGATAGCCCCAATCGCGGAAAGAAAGATCAGCCAAAGGAAATCCTTCGCGATAAGTCTAACGATATGGAAGACCGTTGCGCCCAACACCTTTCGGATGCTGATCTCCTTCCGACGTTTGGCCACGGTATGAAGCGACAGCCCAAGCAACCCAAGGCTGGCCACGAAGACCGCCAGTAACGTGAACAGCCAAAGCACGAGGGAGAATAATCGTTCATTCTTATAACCGGTGTTGAATACGTCGTCAAGGAAATTGTAGACAAAAGGGCTTCCCGGAAAAGCAGTCAGCCATCTCGCCCGCACATAATCCACAAGCGCCTTCGCGTCGGGGGTGTTGATCTTCACCGAAAATTCGCTCATATTGTATTCCCGCTCCGGATAAAATACGATCGGGTCGATAACGCTTTGTAGCGTCTTCTGATGATAATCCCGCATCACACCAATGATCCGATACGTGGCCGACCTATCCCTGATCCGCTCGCCAATCGCGGCCTCATCGCTCCTGAATCCAAATGCCCTCACCGCCGCCTCGTTCAGAATGACATTGGTCTCCGGCTCTATTTTGTCGGTTATAAAGTTCCTTCCCGCCGCCATGGCAAGCCCATAGTCCGGGATGAATTTGTTGTCGATCCCAAAATCCCGGCAGGTCTTTTGGGCATCCGAGTGCAGGGTTCGGTACATCGAAGAACCGCCCACCTCCGACCCCGGTGCAGAAGTGGAAGCGGTCACGGACACGATACCCGGATGGCTCTCGAGGTCATGGATGAACGACGCGATCAGTCGGGTCTTTGTACTATCCTGGTCAACGGTCTGATGCAGGATCAGCGTCTGCCGCACAATGAGGCCAAGATCGGCCCTGCTCATGTACTGCAATTGCCGGTTCAGCCCAAGAGCCCCGGAGATCAGAACGATGGCGGCAAAGAACTGCATCACGACCAGCGATCGGCGTAGTAGCCCCCGGTTGCTCCGGTCCACCACTCCCGCAGTAGCCGGTTTCAAGGATCGCAGCGGAGTTTGTGCGGAAAGGACAAAGGATGGATAAGCCCCGGCAAGGAAGGAACCCATAAAGAAGATCGCGAGCACCATGACCCAGAACTCTATACCCGGCAAAACAAGCTCCGCCTTTTCTAATTCGACGATACGCGAAAAAGCGGGGAGCGACAGCCAGTATATGACCACGCCCAACAGCACGGCCAGCAAATTGACGAGCAGGGATTCCATAAGAAATTGCCTGATCAGTTGAGCCCTGCCCGCGCCGATGACCTTTCTAACCCCCACCTCTTTTGCCCGGTCGATCGCCCTCGCGCTGGTCAGGCTGACGTAATTGATCCACGCGATGACCAGGAGGAACAAGGCCGCGACGCCAAGATATTTCAGGTAGCTGAGATCCCCGTTCCCCGCCAATTCATATTCATATCTGGAATGAAGATGGATGTCCTTTAGCGGTTCAAGATTAAATTGGACAAAAATGCCGGACTTTTTCATGATATCACCCATATGTCGCCGGGCAAAATCCGGTAGCTGCGCCCGTACCGCCCGGGAATCGGTCCCCGGTCTGAGCAGCACATAAGTATAATAATCGCTCAGCGTCCAGCTGTTTTGCACGTCCTGACCAAAGACCGCACTCTCCTGGACGTATTTGTTGTAATTGGCAAGAATATGAAAGTGGAGGTGGGAATTGGCGGGGGGATCTTTGATCACGGCCTTCACGACAAAATCCTCGTTCTGATAGTTCAGGCGCAGCCCGATCGGATTGGTGGACCCAAAATATTTCTCCGCCGTAGCGCCGGTGATGACAATGTCGTTAAGCTCCCTCAACGGATAAACGCCATCGCCCGCCACGAATTGAAAGGAGAAGACCCTGAAGATATTCGTATCGACATACAGGAAATTCCCATCTTCCACAAATTGATTGTTGCCACTCCTGACCACGCCCCATTGCTTGCGGATCCGCATCGTCTCTTCGATTTCTGGAAAGTCCCGTTTCAACGCTCCGGCCACCGCGGGATAAGTAAAGGCAATCCGCTCCGGCTCTGCTCCACCTTGCATTCCCTCCGTCACTTCCATTGGAACCCGGAAAATCCGGTCTTTCCCGACATTATAATCGTCAAAGCTGTATTCAAAATGGAGGTAGCTGACGATCAGCAAAAAAGCTGCGATCCCGATGGCCAGACCCGCGACATTGATAACAGAAAAGGTCTTGGTCTTCAACAAGTTCCGCCAGGCCGTCTTGAAGTAGTTGCGCAACATACCGGTAATTTTGTGGAGTTAATGATCCTTAACAAAGTCGCCTCGCCGGAAGATTTGTTGCTTGGGTCGCGACCCCGGTTCATTCACAACCGTCCCCTCCCAGCTGGCCCCCTCCACATCATCCAGGACGATCGCCGGACGATAATCTTTCGCCACACAGTAAAATCGCAAATTTCGAACGGTTAACCCCCTTACATGCCGGACATACATCCCCCACGCCGGCAATTCCCTGAACATCGAGAACTCCGGATAGTTCGCAGGCAGCTCCGGCACGCTATCCGCCGGACTGCGCGATGCGATGAACGGACTCCCGCCACCCGGATACCGAACGGTCAAATCCTCCAATCGTATATTCTGTAAGAACGTCCCGGGAAGACCTGTCAACACGATGGGAGAGATATTTCTCGGCTGGTCTTCGATCGGCCCCTCATAGGGATAACCGGAATCCGCCTTACCGGCGGCGATCTCCACGGAAAAATGCCGGATGGTAACATCCGCGAGCGTACTTTGCCGTGAACCGGTCCTCGCCCCGACCCGGATGAAAAGTGCATTACCCGTATTCACCGCCGTCAGACTATCCGCGATGACGTCCTGGATCGTGGCCCCATCAACAGCCTCCAGCGCAAGCGCCGAACGGTAGGTATTGTACACGCTGTTATGCAAAATCCGGATATTCCGGAACCCCCCGCGTGATACCGTACCGAATTTTATCGCATTGGCGCTGGACCTAATCGTACAGTCCCGGATCAGCACATCCGTACAGGCTGCTGCAGGGTCATGCGACTTAAGACAGATCCCGTCGTCGGCCGCGTCTACCAGACACCCCGCTATCCTGACCTGGCTGCAATCCACAATATCCATCCCGTCATTATTCCAATAAGCTTTGCTGTCCACCCGGATACTGTCGATCGTCAGCCCACTGCACTGATCATAAGTCTGCACCCAGGATGCCGAATTGGCCAGCGTAATTCCTTTCACAGTTACCGCACTGCAACGTCTGAAATAAATCAGCATCGGCCGGTTTGCCTCATTCGGCCGGTCATGCTGTAACGGATCCCGGATAATACCCCCGTGGACAAGCGCTATCACATTCATCGCGACTTCCCTGCCCCGACCGTCGATCACCCCCCGACCACTGATGGAAATGCCGCGAGCGCTGTCCGCCAACAGCAACGCCATAAATTCATCCTTGTCATAGTCGAAGGGGTTCAGCGACCCAAGCAACACCGCGCCTTCCTTCAATTCCAAACCGACACCCGATTTAAGATGAATAGAACCCGTCAGGTATTTGCCAACGTCAAACACCAATCGACCTCCACCATGGTCATGGATAAAATCGACGGCATATTGTATCGAACGCGTGTTCAATGTGAGTCCATCCGATCGTATCCCAAACACCGAAGCCGGATAATCCCCCGCAAACGCCGCCACCGGCCAAAGAAGTACAAAAAGATATTTTATCATATCAACGGTTAGTAAATCCTTACTGGGCCGAGCATGCCCATCGATTGTACCGGCTGGTACTTTCTCCCCGCGTTGGTCCAATACTGCGCAACCAGGTTTTGGGTCAGGGTTTTCAAATAATTCCCCATCGTCGCTGTAACGGTTATCTCCAACCTGTTTTCTCCTTTCTCCAACAGGAATTTTCGTTTCCCGTACCACTGCGCGCCCTTCACGACACCATTTACACTAAGTTCCGACACCCCATAGACTTTACCAAGATCGAGTATTTTAGCCGATTCGAGCTGAATTGTCTTCCGGTAGATGATAAGACCGCTGAACGCCGCGTATGCCGGGACGTCCTTCAAGTCTTTCAACTCTTCCATCTCAGACCGGGTATTCGTCCCGTCGATATGTCGCCATTCGACCGACCAGCCCTTCAAACGCTCGCCTTGTCCGGAGCCCGACGATCCGCCGGAGCCCAACGATTCCGCTAAACCCAACGTTCCCCCCGAGCCCGACGACCCCCTTTTCTTTTTATCAAAGACGACCAGCTTCGAATCCGCTGGGCCAAGCTCCAGTCTCAGGGCCGAGCCCCCTGAGCCCGACGACCCCGCCGATCCACCCGACCCCGCCGACCCCCCCGATCCCGCCGACAACTCCAGCCGGTAGCGTTCTCCCGTGACCGCATCCCACAGCCAGGGCCATTTGCCCGTTGTAATTTCGGGCCCAAAAGATACTTCCAGCTCATACCCCTCCTCCATATTCGAATTGATAAAGAAAATCGCCTCCGCA